>CAYOKU010000044.1:0-20136 GCA_964404645.1 uncultured Alistipes sp. | reverse complement strand
ACTGCAAATTGAATATAAAAACGCAATGTTTTATTCTTTTTTCTTTGTTTTAAACATTTTTTTTATACTTTTGCACATCTGTCATAGCGGATAAACTGTATTTTAGATGTTTAAACCGTTATTTATTAAGAACTTAAAAACTTTGTAATTATGTATTGGACTCTTGAATTGGCATCAAAACTCGAAGATGCTCCATGGCCTGCAACAAAGGACGAGTTGATTGATTATGCAGTACGTTCGGGTGCCCCTTTGGAAGTGCTTGAAAATCTACAAGAGATAGAGGACGAAGGCGAAATTTACGAATCAATCGAAGACATCTGGCCAGATTACCCCTCGAAAGATGACTTTTTCTTCAACGAGGAGGAGTATTAATCGCCACAGCTCTATTCTTCTCATATTCAACAATCAAACACATCTTATGCGATCTTCGGATCGCATTTTTTTGTTTCGTAATCCACTCAGAAGAGTAACAACCCCCTCTACTCTACCGAAAAAGCATAGACAGTATGCTGCGTGTAGACCTCACCGGGCCGCAATACCGCCGATGGGAAGTGGGCATGATTGGGGGCATCGGGATAGTTTTGCGCTTCGAGAGCCAATCCGGAGCGATAATTGTGGCGATCGCCACGTTTGCCGACTTCGCAACCATCCATGCCGCTGCCGCTATAAAATTGGAAGGCTGGTTGATCGGTCAAAATCTTCATCCGAATGCCAGTTGCCGGTTCATAAAGTTCTGCGGCAAGTGTCAATGCGCCGGCCTTCGGTTTGTTCAAGATCCAATTGTGATCATATCCGTTTCCGAAACGAATCGGCTCGTAATCGGGCGTATTCTCGCGGGATCCAATCGTTGTCGGTTTGCGAAAATCCATCGGTGTCCCCTCAACAGAGGCAATCTCACCGGTCGGAATCAACGCAGCATCGGTCGGTGTAAAAGCATCCGCATAAATAGTCAGCCAATGAGAATCAGTCGATTGCGACGTAGTACCATGGAGATTGTAATAGGCATGACTGGTCGGATTAAGTACCGTTGGTGCGTCTGTCACAGCCCGATAATCAATCACCAACTCATTGTCGGGCGTCAGCGAATAGGTTACCGTAATATCGAGATTTCCTGGGTAACCCTCCTCTCCGTCCACCGATCGGTAGCTCATTGTCACAGCCGGATTTCCACACAAATCTGTCGATTCACGAGCTTTCCACACACGAGCCTCAAAGCCACCCGCTCCACCATGAAGCTGATTTTCTCCTTCATTTACCGAGAGTTGATAGCTCTCACCATCAAGCGTAAATCTGCCACCTGCAATCCGGTTACCGTAACGCCCCACAATTGGTCCGCAATATTTATCGGCGGTGGTCAAGTAACCGTCAATATTTTCATAACCCCAGATTACATCCTTAAAACTTCCGTCGGCCGAAGGAACCCAAAGATCGACCAATCGAGCCCCATAGTTAGTAATCTGCACAGCCATTCCGGAGCTATTGCGAAGCGTATAGAGCGATACGGGTTTCCCATCAATTTGAGTTTGAAAAGCATCGGCTGCGAATAACTGTGGCTGCACCGAGGTGCGGCTATCACAAGCGGCAACCAAAGTCGCCATCAACAAGAAACAAAATATTTTCTTCATTTTATCTTCGAATTATCCCTCTCGCTACATCGCGAGTACGGCATCGGCCGAGTACAAAGTTAAAAAAAACGCACCATATTACACACTCATCGCACAATTAAATGAGTAATTCCGTGCAACTTTACACACACAAAAGGAGTCTGCCGATTAACCGACAGACTCCCCTCTCGAATTCTTCAAAGCCTACTGTTTAGGATAGGTAAAACTGTTGTAATAAATGATGCGTGAAACGGTATTTTTCGCCTCATCGTAAGTCCAGCGGTAGATCACTTCGCGAGCCGGGTAGGTCGACAATTCGTAGTCACCATATCCGCCCAAGCTCGCAGTTTCAGTTACATTGAGATACGCGGATTGACTGCGATACGTGCCTTCGGATTCATACACCAATGAGGTTGCATCACCGGCATAGTTAAACGATACAAAAGCAGGACCTTCGCCACGGCCCTTCACGGTGAAATTTTTTCCGGCACAATCCGAATATGCGAGGTTCTCGTTTGCCGGTTTTACCTGAAAGGTAGCATTCCAATTCGAACGCTGTTTGTTTTCATTAATATAGGTGCGTGCACTATTAACCTCGGCAGTATAACCGCCCTCACCATTGTTGTAAACCGATGTATTGCAGTTCTCATAGGTAATCGTGCTCGAAGAGCTACTTCCCGAATTATATGCAAGCGTATAAAAATCGACCAACGAGACATTCCATTTTGCGCCTGCCGTCGTTTCACTCAACTGCGCCGCACCATTGGTCGCAATCAACAACGAACCTTTATAATAATAGCCATCGGGATGTTGAATATTCTCCACGAAAGTCATTTTGTAACCGGTCTCCAAAAATTCGATTTTGATGTTACCACCAAACAGTTTCGACATCACAGAGATCTTGTTGACAGCCAGATTGACAAGGTCTACACTCTTCAACTCCACGCCCGGATTTTGCTTGGCGGCTTCGGAGAGCAACATTCCGAGACGAATTGCCATTGAGGCTGGTTTCATCGCGATGTCGTTCTGGGTCAAAGCCCAGTCATGAATATACGTTCCGGCCTGAACCTTACTCCACTCTTTGTAGGTATTGTCCTCTTTGATACAACCTGAGAACGTCAGGGCAGCCAACGCCGCCAGCGCAAAAAATCTCTTCATATGCTATTTAAATTTCCTATATAAACGACTGCGCACACAAGATACTGCATGCGCTTGCCATTTTTATTCTATTTTTTCCCAATATACCGATTTGCTGATACCCACCAGCGAACCTTTGACCCGAAGTGTCCGCTCATCTTTGAACGAAACTTCGACTTTATAGCTCTTTCCTTTGGTAGGGTCGTAAACATGACCCTCTTTCCAAACATTTTTCTTGGCATCATAGACAATGTCATCCACCACCACGATCCGATCGGCACGTACCTTACGTTTCATCTCATCGGGGTTTTTGAGATCCATTTTAGGCGACCCATCGGGATTGTTGGGCTGACGGAGCCAGATGATCTGGCCTCGATAGGAGCCGTTGGCGCGTTTGGTAAATTCGATTTTCGACTCTTTGCCCTCCTCAACAGCTTTGTAAACGCCCAAAATACGATCAGCATTCTGTGCCGCAGCACTCACCGCAATCATCAGAGCAATCGCCGCATACAACAATTTCTGAAACATCCTCTTCTTTTTTTTATTTTAGCGATTCAAAGATACGAAATAATCACTTTTTTTCACTATTTTCGTACAAAATTGCTTAATTTTTGTTCTATATAAGAAACCAATTTTCACCACAATCCGATTATCGACAATGAGTTGCAACCTAACCACATCGGGCAACTACCCGACCGACACGATTCCGACCCATGATGGTAACACATTGGCCATCACCTTTTTCAAGCACGCATCACTGGCTTTATGCATAAACAATCGCCACATATATGTAGATCCTGTTTCGGGGTATGCCGATTACGCAGCGTTGCCCAAAGCCGACCTGATTCTGATTACCCATACGCACTACGACCACCTCGACCCCAAAGCGATCAACCTACTGAGTACTCTTGAAACGGAGATCGTCTGCGACTCGACTTCGGCCGATTCTCTCGGCAAAAAGGTCATTCGAATGCGCCCTGGCCAAACTGTTTCGCCACGCGACTACATAGCCATTGAGGCCGTCGCCGCCTACAACACCACCGAAGGTCATCTGCAATTTCATCCGCGTGAGCGACAGGATTGCGGTTATATATTGACAATCGGCAACACCCGCATCTACATCTCCGGCGACACCGAGTTGACTCCTGAAATGCGGGCTTTGCGCAAGATCGACATCGCATTTCTACCCGTCAATCAGCCCTACACGATGACCGTAGACCAAGCAATCGAGGCCGTCAAGGCGATTCGTCCCGCCCTGTTTTATCCCTACCACTATGGCGAAGTAGAGGAGAAGAGCGACATCGACCGATTGGCTCGCGCATTAAAAGAGATCACCGAAGTTCGTATTCGACCGATGGAATAATCCGCATTAGGGATAGAGAGTACGCTTGTCAGACACAAAAAAAGATAAGAATCAGACATCATTAGAAAGAGGAAGAGCCTGCCGAAAAATCAGGCAGGCTCTTCACCAAATAAACCCTAAAAATTACCTTTTGCCATTGCAGCACGACTTGCCGGTTTCGCCTTTGCAAGTGCCATCGCACGCTTTGGCATCGTGTTTTTCACACTTACCCTCGCAGGACTTACCCTCGTGCTTACCACACGCACAGACTTTCGAGCCCTTAACCTGCGCTTTCACTTTGAGCGAAGAGAGTGCTTTAATGATGTTCGCATCGCTGTTCTTCGAGGCATCGTAGGTTACCGTCACCTCTTTTTTGGCGACATTGACCTGCACGTCTTTCACCCCTTTGCCCAACGATGCTGCGTTATCCATGATTTTTTTCACACAATGGTCACACTCAATATCGGTGGAAAAAACCGTAGTTACACTCTTTTTTTGTGGTTGTGCCCCTTTGGGCGAAGCAATACACATGCCTGCACCCATCACCAGTGCAAAGCAGATCAACATGATTTTTTTCATTGTTTTGATTTTTTATGATTTAGTAAATAGAGAAACGTAATCCGGCATAGAATTTTCGTCCCATGAGCGGCCCCCAGACATTCATCGAATTAAATCCAGTCGAAAAGGGAGCATCGGCATTCATGATAGGCATATGCTGGCGATAGTCCCCGATATTTTCACAGCCCACATACAGATCAAATTTGCCGAGTTTACGACTCACCTGCGCAAAAAAGATCGGATAGCGCGGCGAATAGGTGGCATCGGCCAACACACCGTTTTGGGTCGGAATACGACTCGGCCCGTTCAACTGCGCCGTGGCATCGAAGACCCACCGGCGAAATTTGGTTGCATATTGGACATTGAACAGCGTCTTGTACTCGCTCACCAGCGGACGTTCGATGCGTGCCGTTGTGCCATCGGGTCGATTGACCGTCATCTCACTGTTCGTATAACGGAATGTGGCAAAAATATCCAATCGTTCGACAGGAGTCCACGAGAAATCAATCTGGTAGGTATCGGTAAACGAGCGACCGTCTGTATTGTAGAGCATGATCCGATCGGCAAACATCTCTTGATCGGCCACCACCGCATTGTAAAACTTCGTGCGAAAATAGTCAAAACTCAACGTGGCATTGTCGTGACCGGCCAGCGAGAAAGATTGGGTCAAACTACCGCCGAAGGTCAACGCCTTCTCCAACCGATTGAAATCGTTGAACTCGGCGGGTAATATCAACTGCCGACCGGAGGCAAGCATGCCGATATTATCGGTGATGACATTGGTCGAGCGGTAGCCCAGTCCGGCCGATGCGCGCAAAGTGGTCGAAGGGGTAATATTCCAGCGCAAATGGCCGCGCGGCGTGGCGAACCATTTGTCATAGAAGGCATTGTAATCGCCACGAACTCCGGCCACAAGCGAGAGTTTATCTTTTATATTGTAGGTGTATTCGGCATACGCACCAACCTCTTGTTCCTCACGATTGAGGTCATAAAGGCGCGAATCGAAGGACGAGATCCACGGCGTAGGATTGAACAACCGCTCACGATAGTTGTCCAGATGGGCTTGCAGACCGAAAATCAACGATGAACGATAGGTGAAATAGTGGTTGTACATCAGATTCAAGGCCAACGAATTTTGATTACCGGAATAGGTATTCAGCCCGAAATAGGCATCCTCGTTGAAGTGGTCGAAATCGGCCACAAACGCAAGATTCGAACGCTGTTCATCCTGTTCATCTTTGTCGTAAACGGCTCCTCCCACAGGCATACCGATTTTGAAATAGCCATTCGCATTGCGATTGCGGATATGCGATCCGTAGAGTGTCCCCTCCTGATTCCATTGCGTGGTCATTTGGTCACGCATCGGATCGGTATTCTCGAAGCCATACATTCCACCCAATCGGTTCTCCTGCACGAACTTCCACCCCCAACGCACCTGCACGCCGTTATCGGCCGAATAGAGCCATTTATTAGCTAAATTGATCTGATTGGCTTTCGGCAGATCGCGAAATCCGTCTTTGTTGTGATCCAATTTGCGCACATCGTTATCCAACGAACCGTGCACCAAAAGGACACTCGATAATTTTTTGTTTTTCGATACCGGAAAGGCCGAGGAGATGTTGGCCTCGGAGCGCAACTCATCGTCCAGATAGAGATTTACAAAGAGCCGCTCCTCATCGGTCGGCTTCCGATATTCGAGATTAATTTGTCCGGTGATCGCCTCATGACCGGCCGTAACCGAGGCGACTCCTTTCGACACCTGAATCGAGTTGAGCCACATGCCGGGGGTATAGCTCAATCCGTAAGGCGCACTTAAACCGCGCATCATCGGACGGTTTTCATCGAGGATCTGGGTATAGGTTCCGGCCAGACCAAGCATTTTGATCTGCCGCGCACCCGATATAGCATCGCTGTAACCGACCGTCACCGAAGCCGAATTTTCGAAACTTTCGGCCAGGTTGCAGCAAGCCATTTTGCACAAACCGGCAAACGAAATCGTTTCGCTCTTGACCAGTCCGTCGCGTTTTACAAAGTTGCCGCTCATCGTTCCATCGATCACCACGTCGGCCAACGCTACACCCTCGGCACGAAGGGCAAACGCGATGGGCGTTGCGTTGTTTTCAATTCGGATCGTGTCGTTGAGATAACCCAAATAGGAGGCAACCAAACGATCGTAGCCCTTCACACGATGTAGTTGAAACCCGCCATCGGCCGTTGTGCTGGCTCCGATTGTTGTTCCGGCCCAATAGACCGAGGCTCCGGCAAGGGGTTGTTTTTCGGTATCGCGCACAACACCATGAAGGTTTTGTGCGCACAAGGAGCCTCCGGCCCATGCCGTTACTCCCAAAGAGAAGATAATTTTTTGAATTTGCATGATAATTCCGTGAATGGTTAAAACTATTCGGCGGCCAATCCATAGATCGGTCGCTTCGGGGTTTTAAGCCAATACGGGAGGGGCACGCAACCCCACAGCTCGTCGCCACCACTCATCGGATAGCGACACATGCCGTTCGGCGATCTCTTCGCCTGAGGTTCGGGAGTCGATCTCAACCGTTACCGCCAACGACAAAATAGCGGACGGCAACTCGGAAATCGGACATTTGACGACTTTACCGTTGTCGGATTGAGTCGCCGTATAGAGTTCTTTCTCGTTCGAGTGGTTATTGGTGCAGCAGGGTGCATGCATCTGGGCCTGCACTCCGTCCAAGGCAACATGATCCTCACAATGGTGACAGCATACGTGCATTTCATGGCCACGCATCGCCACACAAGCGCACGACATGGAAGATACCGCAACACCCGCCGTCGCAAGGAGATAGACGGCTAAAAACAAGAGCGATATGTATCTTTTTAACTTCATTTCCCGTGTGGGTTCTACGCTTGTGGTTCGGTTTTGATCCGATCCATCGGCAGCAAATATAGCGTAAAAACCCGAAAATACCTAATTTTTCGTATCTTTGTTCTATGGAACACTCCGCAGATACGATCTTCGAAGTCCTGCATCACTACTGGGGATTCGAAACATTCCGTCCTGTGCAAGAGCAGATTATCCGCTCGGTCATGGACGGACGTGATACCCTTGCGCTGATGCCAACGGGGGGCGGAAAATCGCTCACCTATCAGGTTCCGACCCTCGCGCGCGCAGGACTGTGTATCGTTGTCACTCCGCTTATCGCCTTGATGAAGGATCAAGTCGATCGGCTCAAAGCGCGAGGCATCCGCGCGGTCGCCATCCATTCGGGACTTTCACCGCGTCAGATCGACAT
This sequence comes from uncultured Alistipes sp., assembly GCA_964404645.1. Taxonomy (GTDB): domain Bacteria; phylum Bacteroidota; class Bacteroidia; order Bacteroidales; family Rikenellaceae; genus Alistipes. The sequence goes on along the minus strand of CAYOKU010000044.1, from coordinate 12,229 downwards.
CGCGCTGGACAACTGCGTCTACGGCGATATGAAATTCCTATATGTTGCCCCCGAACGATTGGCCACCGAGGCTTTTCGCCTGCGCGTTGTACGCATGAATGTCACACTGTTGGCCATTGATGAGGCACATTGCATCTCGCAATGGGGGTATGATTTTCGACCCTCCTACCTACGAATCGGAGAGCTGCGTGAAAAACTGCCTCAGGTGCCGGTATTGGCACTCACGGCATCGGCAACCAAGCTGGTGGCCGAAGATATTATGCGCCACCTGCGCTTTACCGAACCACACCTGCTGCGCAGTAGTTTCGCTCGACCCAATTTATCGTATAGCGTGCGCCACACCGATGACAAAAACGGGCAACTCTTACGATTGATCCGCAATGTTGCAGGAACGGGCATCGTATATATGCGCACTCGGGAGGGAACCGAACAGATCGCCGATTTTTTGCGACAAGAGGGATTTACCGCTACGGCCTATCATGGTGGACTGGGGCACGCGGAACGCAACCTGCGGCAAGACGAGTGGCTGAGCGGAAAGACACGCATCATGGTGGCGACCAATGCTTTCGGCATGGGGATCGACAAACCCGATGTGCGATTTGTCGTCCATTACGCGCTGTGCGATTCGCTCGAAGGCTACTACCAAGAGGCGGGGCGTGCCGGTCGCGACGGGGCTCGTGCCTATGCCTTGTTGTTGGTTGCCTCCGATGACGGAGAGCGCATCGTGAAACGATTTGAAGCGGAATTCCCCCCCTTGGATCAGATCAAGGATATATACGAAGCAATTTGCTCTTATCTCCAAATCGGTATCGGCGATGGTGGCGAAGCTTCGTTTCTGTTCAATATTTATGATTTCTGCGCGCGCGAACACCTCTACGCCGGCACGGTAATCAGCGCGCTGAAACTTTTGCAGCAGAACGGCTACATGACCCTAACCGATGCGCAGGATAATCCGGCACGTATTCTCTTTACGATCAGTCGCGACGATCTCTACAAGTTGCGGGTGCAGCGCGAGGAGCTCGACCACTTCATCCGCACGCTGTTGCGACTCTACGATGGCGTGTTCACCGATTTCCGCCCCATCGACGAACTCGAATTGGCCACATGGAGCGGCTACACCGTTGAGCGGGTCAAAGAGTTGCTGAAACGACTCTGGCAACTGCGTGTCATCCGCTACATACCTTCCAACCGTTCGCCGATCCTCTTTATGAACGAGGAGCGGCTGCCGCGCGCCGACCTCTACATTGCACCCGAAACCTACCAACGGCGTAAAGAACTCATGCGCGAACGATTCGAACAGATGCTTGCCTACGCCGCCAATGAGGAGCTCTGCCGCAGCGTGGAGTTGGAACACTATTTCGGTGCAGAGGAGGCTCAGCCATGCGGCGTTTGCGATCTCTGCCTAAAACGCAAGCGTGCCGCCAAACAACCATCCGACAACGAGTTGCGCGAACGCATACTCACTTTGCTGCGCAACTCGGCCGCTAATCCGCGAGTCATTGCCCAGCAAATCGGCGCACCTCCCGAACGCCTTGCCGAATTGATTCGCAGCCTATTGGCCGAAGGGGCAATCAAGATCAAGGAGGATAAATTGACCCTGAAAGCGTAATCATCGCCACAAAACATCTTTTATTTTTAATTTTTCATCGTTAATTTTCCTACCTTTGTGGTAAGATAGACGCAATGAGTACCGAAAACCACTTTTCAAACATAATCAGCAACGAGCAGACCGCCCTGCTTCCGGCCATCGAATTTCACGGTCAGATTCGCATTATTGATGATGAACGCGAGATTGACGAGGCTTGTAAATATCTGGCTGCACAGCCCGTTATCGGATTCGACACCGAAACCCGACCCTCATTCCGACCGGGGGTGACGTTCCGCGTATCGCTGCTGCAACTCTCCTCGCCGGAGATTTGCTACCTCTTCCGGCTCAATAAGATCCCGTTCTCGAAACCGATTCTGCAACTTTTAGAATCGAAACAGACGTTAAAAATCGGAGCAGATGTAGCCGGAGATCTGCGTTCACTGCGCCAGATCCGCCACTTCCGCGACAACGGATTCATCGACCTGCAAACCATCGCCTCAACATGGGGCATCGAGGAGAAGAGCCTGCGCAAACTCTCTGCGATCGTACTCGGACAACGGGTCTCAAAAGCCCAACGATTGAGCAATTGGGAGGCCGCATCGCTCACCGACAAACAACAATTATACGCCGCAACCGATGCATGGGTCTGCACCCGCATCTACGACCGGTTGCAGCATACACCGAAAAAACCGATTCGTAAATGATACCGCAAATTTACCTGCGCCGCGGCAAGGAAGAGTCGCTCATGCGCCGCCACCCATGGATCTTTTCGGGGGCTATCGACTACATCAAAGCCGAAGAGGAGTCCCAAATTGTCGAGGGATCACTCGTTGAACTATATACCAGCTCCAAGGAGTTTATCGCCGAAGGACACTACCAGATCGGCTCGATCGCGGTGCGTGTCCTCTCTTTCGAGCAGGAGCCAATAGATCAGGCTTGGTGGAGTCGTCGCATTGGAGTAGCTTATGATGTGCGGCGCACACTCAACTTGACCGACAACCCCACCACCACTTGCTACCGACTAATTCACGGCGAGGGAGATTCGCTGCCCGGTTTGGTGGTGGACATCTACGGATCAACGGCTGTTGTTCAATGTCACTCGGTCGGTATGTACCGCGCACGCATGGAGATCGCCGAGGCCATTCGTGCCACATATGGCGAACGAATCACAGCCATCTACGACAAATCCTCGCAGACACTCCCCTTCAAGGCCGAATTGGGAGCGGTAGATGGCTATCTGTGGGGCTCCTCAGCTCACGAATCACAGATCGTACTGGAAAACGGTGAACAATTTTCAGTCAATTGGGAGAAGGGGCAGAAGACCGGATTCTTCCTCGACCAACGCGAAAATCGCGAGTTGGTAAAACGCTATTCGAAAGGACGCACGGTGCTCAACACATTCTGCTATACAGGCGGTTTTTCGGTCTATGCAATGGCCGGAGGGGCAAAGGAGGTCTGCTCGGTGGACTCTTCGGAGCGCGCAGTGACATTGGCCGATGAGAATATGCGCCTTAACTTCGGCGAGAAGGTAGCGCATACATCCGTGGCCACCGATGCTGTCGAATACCTGAAAGAGATCGGCACAAAATACGATCTGATCATCCTCGATCCGCCGGCCTTCGCCAAACACCACAAAGTGTTGGGCAACGCCATGCAAGGGTACAAACGGCTCAATGCTCGCGCTTTATCGCAGATCAAATCGGGTGGCATTCTCTTCACCTTCTCCTGCTCGCAAGCCGTCAGCAAGGAGCTGTTCCGTACAACGGTCTTCTCGGCAGCGGCTATTGCTGGCCGTAAAGTTCGCATCCTGCATCAATTAACACAACCGGCCGACCACCCGATCAACATCTACCACCCCGAAGGAGAGTATCTCAAAGGGTTGGTCCTGTATGTGGAATAGCATAGAACCAAAACTACTAAAAAATATAGGGTATGCGCATTGGACTATTGGCAGTTGCACTCGTTGCAACATGGACTGCTGCGGCACAAAGCCGCATAGAAACATTTACGGTGAAGAGTTCGATTCTGGGAACGGAGAAACCTTGCACGGTCTATCTGCCCGATGGTTACGACCAAACCCAAACAACCTATCCAGTGCTCTATCTGCTTCATGGAGCTTCGGGGTGTCATACCGACTGGATCAAAAGAGGCATCGCCAAACAGATTGCCGATGAGGCAATTGGCGAGGGAATGGCTTCAAAAATGATCATCGTAATGCCCGATGCCTCAGGTTCGGGCGAACGCAAGGTTGGCCCACACATGGGTTATTTCAATGTTACGGGATGGAATTACGAAGACTTTTTCTTCAAAGAGTTTCTACCGAGTGTGGAGAAACACTATCGTATTCGCGGCGACAAAAAGCATCGTGCCATATCGGGTCTTTCGATGGGAGGGGGCGGCACGGCAGTTTACGCCCTGCACCACCCCGAACTCTTCGGCTCGGCCTGCCCAATAAGCGGTCTGCTCGACACCTTGCGACTGCCGCGCGACTACTATGCCGAATTTTCGCAGTCAGTTGCCGACAATAGTGCCGTGCGGCTGATGCGCGACCTCGATGAGCAGGGCATAGCGGCACAGCGCACCGTGCGATGGTGGGTAGATTGCGGCGATGATGACTTCCTTTACGAAAACAACATCCACCTCTACGAGCAGATGCGCCGCCACCAGATTCCGGTACAATACCGCATGCGCGATGGCGGCCATACATGGCGTTATTGGCAAATCGCACTGACCGATATATTGAGTTATATCTCGATCGGATTCGGAGAGTAGCCTCCCTTCCCCAATAATAGAGCGACCGAATTTCACGTGAAATTCGGTCGCTCTATTATTGAGATTACGCCTAAATATCGAGAAGAAGTCTACTTTTTACGAGTTCCACGCTGCGACTGCTGCTCACGCATTAGCTCCTCGTAACGCTGTTGGAAACGCGATTTCTTGCCTTTCGATTTCTTCGCAGCATTTGCCTGCATGATCGCATGGATCTTATCATCATCAATCATTCGCCGAATCACAAAGGTCTGGCCAATGGTGAAGAGGTTCGACAAAAGGTAATAGTAGCACAAACCGCTGGAATAGCTATTAAACCAGAAGAGCAGCATCACCGGCATCAGATAGACCATCATAAACTTCATACCGGCCATCTGCGGCTGCGCCGATGCCGTCTGCTGATAGCTATAATAGGAATAAACAAAGGTCGAAACAGCCATCAACAAGGCAAACAGCGACACATGATCGCCGTAGAACGGGATCGAGAAGGGAAGATTGAGCACGCTGTCGAACGATGAGAGGTCATCAGCCCACAAGAACGGCTGCTCACGCAACTCGATAGATGCCGGAAAGAAACGGAACATAGCGATCAAGATAGGCATCTGAATCAACATCGGGATACAGCCGCCCATCGGGTTAATTCCCGCCTTTTTGTAGAGTTCCATGGTCGCCTGCTGACGTTTCATGGCCTCATCCTGCTTGGGGTATTTTTTATTCAGTTCGTCCACCTGCGGTTTGATCAATCGCATTTTAGCCATCGAGACATAGCTCTTATAGGTCAACGGCGAGATAACCAGACGGATCAACAGGGCAAGAATAAAAATAATAATGCCAAAACTGCCGATATAATCGCGCAAAAAGCTGAATACGGGGATCACACACCAACGGTTGATCCAACCGAAAATGCCCCAACCCAACGGAATCAAACGCTCCATATTGAGCGAAACACCCTCATCATCAACTACTTTTTTAAGAATCGGGTATTCATTGGGGCCGAAATAGAAGGCAAAATCATACCTGTCGGTTTGAGCCGTATAAGGAACGGTCATCTGTGCCGAGAATGATTTGAGCAATTCGGAGCCCGGGGCTGCCGTATCAAAGGCCAAATTGGCTGTTGAAACATATTTCGGGGCGATGAACACCGATGAGAAGAACTGCTGTTTAAAGGCTACCCAGTTAACCTGCGTAGAGATGCTCTCCGATTTAGCCTTGTCGCTCATGCTCAACTCCTCAATCGAAGTTTCGTTCGGCAGACGGTAGGCGATCGTCGTGTACATGTTTTCGTTCTGAAAACCCTTCTCATTTTGATAGGAGGTGTTCGACCAATCAATCCCAATCGCTGTTTGGTTCGCCATAAGCTGCGACATACCGACCATGCGCACATCGAAATCGACTAAGTAGTCGCGCGATGGAACATCTTGGTTGTAAATCGAGTAGCGGTATTCAAGATAGGCTGAATCAGCTACGGGCAAACGCAACACCACGGTTTGTGCACCATCCTCGTCCACTGCATCTTCTGCGCGAACAAAGGTATAGTCCATCGTATTAAGGGGTACACTATTCAATCCGTTGCGAACCGAAAAAGCAAGGTTGAAACGCGCCGTTGCCGCATCCATCAATTCGATGAGCTGGTCGCGTTTTCCGTGGGGCGCATATTTCGTATAATCTTTCAACGTCACATTGGTGATCTGACCGCCGCGTGTCGAGAAGTCGATCTTCATCACCTCATTCTCGACCGTAAAATGCTGCGGTTCGGCCTCACGTGCCGCAGCGAGCGACTCGCCCAACACAGCAACCTGACGGCTACGAGCCTCTGCCGAGAGCGAATCGGCCGAAACCGTATTCGCAGGCTCCGATTGCAGGGCAACAACTCCCGTTGTATCTACAACCGATGGCTGAGGTTTGGTAGCCAACGCCACCGAATCTTGATAGGCTTGGTAGGCAACCATCTCCTCCTGATACCTCTTTTGCTCGCGATTGCTGAAATAGGCAAAAACCAAAAAGAGGAGAGCGACAACGCCGATACCTATAAATGTTGACTTATTCTTCATTCAAAAAAACTTTGACAATAATCGTTATTACTTCTTCGATTCATTAAATTCGAGAGCCGCCTGCACAAAGGCCACAAACAGCGGCGAAGGGCTCAATACCGTACTTTTATATTCGGGGTGGTACTGCGTACCGACAAACCACGGATGGTTCTCGACCTCGACCACCTCAACCAAACTGGTTTCGGGATTGACACCAACGGCCTTCATTCCGGCCTCCTCGAACTGGCTCAAATAGTCATTATTAAACTCATAGCGATGGCGATGCCGCTCCGAAATATTGAGTTTACCATAAGCGGCTGCCACCTTCGAACCTTTTTTGAGCGCGCAAGGATAGGCCCCCAGACGCATTGTACCGCCTTTGGCCGTTACCCCTTTCTGCTCCTCCATCAGGTCAATGACCGGATGTACGGTCTGCTCCATCTCGCTCGAATTGGCATCTTTCATGCCCAACACGTTCCGAGCAAATTCGATCACAGCACACTGCATACCCAAACAGATTCCGAGAAACGGGATCTTCCGCTCACGGGCAAACCGTACCGCCTCGATTTTTCCTTCGATTCCACGGTTACCAAATCCGGGAGCCACCAAAATACCGGCCATTTTTCCCAACAGGCTCTCGACGGTCTCCGCCGTAACCTTCTCCGAGTTGACATAATGCAACTTTACCTTGCAGTCATTTGCCGCACCGGCATGAATAAAGGACTCACAGATCGACTTATAGGCATCGGGGAGTTCGGTATATTTACCCACCAATGCGATCTCGATCTTTTTTGCCGGATGTTTCACGCGCTCCACAAAGGCACTCCACGCGGTCATATCCGGCTCTTTGTCGGCCGGCAGAGCCAATTTGTCGAGTACCACCTCATCAAGATGCTGCTCGTGCATTTTCAACGGCACTTCGTAGATGGTCGGCACGTCGATCGACTCCATCACGGCATTGGCATCGACGTTGCAAAACAACGCCACTTTGCGTTTGAGGCCGATATTGAGCGGATGCTCGGCGCGCAACACCAGAATATCGGGTTGCAATCCATTCTCCAACAGAGCTTTCACCGAGTGCTGCGTGGGTTTGGTTTTCAGCTCGCCCGATGCCGCCATATAGGGGATCAACGTCAGATGAACAAGAGCCGTGTTTTTATAACCCAGCGAATAGCGCAACTGGCGCACCGACTCGATGAAGGGCTGTGACTCGATATCGCCCACCGTACCACCGATCTCGGTGATAATCACATCATACTCCTTGCGCTGTGCCAAAAGTTGAATACGGCGTTTGATCTCATCGGTAATATGGGGAATCACCTGCACGGTTTTACCCAGATACTCTCCCTTACGCTCCTTTTCGATGACACTTTTATAGATCTTACCCGTGGTCACATTGTTCGCTTTGGAGGTAGGTTGATTGGTAAACCGCTCATAGTGACCCAAATCGAGATCGGTTTCCGCGCCGTCTTCGGTGACATAGCACTCGCCGTGTTCGTAGGGATTGAGCGTTCCGGGATCGACGTTGATATAGGGATCGAGTTTTTGAATGGTCACCGAATAGCCACGAGCCTGCAACAGGCGAGCTATCGACGCCGAGATGATCCCTTTACCGAGCGACGAAGCCACTCCGCCGGTGACAAAAATGTACTTGGGTTTGGAAAGTTTCATTACTGCTAATACTTATTTATGATCGTTATTATCTGTTTGTTCTTGATTGTCAATTAATTTTACCTTCTCAATCGTAGCTTTGATCTCTTCACGAGCCCGCTCGATTTTCTGGCGCACATCGGCCACCAAAGATTCTGCATTCTTCGAATGGGCAAAGAAGCCGATATTGTTTTCGAGTAGAGCCACCTCCTGTTCGAGTTGGCGCACCTTATTATATAGGCGTTCCCGCTCCGAATGAAGACGTCTGTCACCCGATGCTTTAAGTGTAGAGACTTTCTCGCGGAAACGGCCGATCGAACGATCGCGTTCCGTACCACGCAACGTGTTGAACAACTCATCAACAGCCGCTTTATAGCGTTTCTGAATAGCATCTTTCTGTTTGAGAGGCACAAAACCGATCTCCCCCCAACGCCGCTGAAACTCTTTGATGACCTCGTAACCACCCGTCTTTACATCGGCGGCAGCCATCTCATCCAACAATGCCAATTTCTTCTGCAAATTCTGGTCGTGCTCATTGTCAACTCCGGCAAAGTGCGCACCTTTACGCTCGAAGAATTTGTCGCACGCAGCGCGGAATCTTTTCCACACAGCATCCGAATGACGACGTGACACTGCTCCGGTCTGCTTCCAACGAGCCTGCAACGCAATCAGCTCATCAGTCGTTTTCTTCCACTCCTCGCTGTTAACAAGAGCCTCGGCCGCCTCACATAACTCGTTTTTGAGTTGTAAATTGTGATCCATCTCCGTCTTCACGTCAGCATAGAAAGCCCGTTTAGCTTCGAAAAATTTATCGCAGGCTGTACGGAACTGCTCATAGATCCGGTTGTTATCTTTACGCGGAGCAAATCCGATCGTCTTCCATGTTTTTTGAATCTCCAACAACCGTTCGCTGGCCTTGTTCCACTCCTTACGGGTGGTCATTGGCTGTGCGGTAAGCTCTTCGGTTGCAGCACAAAGACTGGCTTTCAGCTCGAAGTTCTTGACCTGCTCGGCCTTCAACGATTCGAAATACTCCTGATGCTGCTTGTTAATTCGGCTCGATGCAGCTTTGAAACGCTCCCAGAGCACCTCTTTCTGCTCGTTGGCCACAGGGCCTGTTTCGCGCCACTCATCGTGCAGTTTCTGCAACTTATGAAAGGCCTCAACAACCGATGGTTCAACGACCAATGCCTCAGCCGCCTCGCACAAAGCCAGCTTCTGTTCATAGTTTTTCTTTAAATCAAGATCGCGTAACTCTTTATTGATCTTGATAAAGTTGTAGAAATTCTCAACATGCAGGTTGTAGGTCTCCCACAGATCCTTGACATGGGCTTGGGGAACGATGCCGGTCTCCTTCCAACGCTGCTGCAATTCGCGGAATTTGGTAAATGTATGGTTGAGCGTTTCATCAGAGGTTACCAACTCTTTAAGTTCATCGATAATGGCCAATTTAACTTTCAGATTGGCCTCTTTTTCAGCTTCGAGATTCGAGATAAACTCATCCCGACGTTGACGATACTCTTTGAAAAGCTCCTTCAACTGCACCTCGGCACTATCCGCAGTCGGCGCAAAATCGGTCTCAACACCCCCCTCTTCAATGAATTTACGGCGAGCGGCCTCAACCTCGGCACGGCGCAACCGATAAAAGGCTATTTTTAAAGCCTCAACATCACGGCGCAACGACTGCACACTTTTCTCATGCATCATTCGAGCAAATAGCTCCACAAGTTCCTCCTTGCTTTTTCCGGCGAAACGGTCATCGGCCGCCGGCTCCGCCACCTCCTCTTCGGCTTGCTCCTCTTCGGTGGCCTCGCCGAGTTCGAGATCGGCATGCTGCGCAGCAAGCGCAGCCTCCTCGTCTGCAAAATCCACCTCCTCTTCGGCCGGTGTAGCATCCTCCTCGGATTCGCACTCAACGGCCTCCGCCGTCGCTTTGATTCGCGCCCGTTTGGCGCGAGGTGCCGCCTCAACGGCAGCCGACTCGGTTTGTGAAGTGACCTCTTCGGTCACAGCAGGCATTGCTTGCGCATCTTCAGCCGCAGGGCTGACTTGCTCGTCAAGAGCAGAAAGTGTCGATTTTTCAGTAGCCATGTCCAATAGACTTTTTTAGAGCATTGAAATACGTATATATACGTTAGTATATAAATCTCGCAAATATAACCATTTTATAATGAAGAATGAAAAATGAGCCGGAAAAATAACCCCGTTTCATTTTTCATCATTCGTTCACCTTTTTTTTCGGAATTACCGCTTTCGTCCTTTGGCTGCTACACGCGAAGCCGCCGCACCACGTCCGCTTTTTACCGGAGCTGCCCCTTTACGCACCGAACGGGTCGCCCGTTTGGGACGCTCATCGCTCTGCATCTGGTCGTAACGCTGAAAAGCCTCCCAGTCAAAACCACCGCTGCTCTGTTCAACAAATTTTGGGGTATCGGAAGAGGCGGCCGCTCTTTTGGGGCGCGGTGCATCGCCAGTTGACCGCTTGGGGCGACGCTCTTTGGTCGCACGCTCCTCTTGAAAGTCGTTCGTCCGTTCCGATGAGCGTTCACCTTCGGGTTTCGCGATCCGCGCAATGCGGCGTCCGCCACCCGATCCGTTGATCTTACGCACAACAACCTCGGCATCGGTAAATGGCACACTGACAAACGAGTAGTCGTCAAAGATCCGCACATCATCAATATTTTTATCGCGTAGATTGCACTTGCGTTTGAGCATATCGACCATTTTACGAGCCGTATATCCATCGCGAGCACCAATCGCCAAAAACAGACGAGCCTTGCCCTTTCGGTCTACTGAGAATGAGCGAATTTCGGGGTAGTTATTCTGGTCGAGTTCGCTCCGGAAAGCCAACCGCAGCAGAGCACTCAAAGCCACTTCGGGGGAGTAGGTTGCCAACAATTCGGTCGCCATCTCGGCATAGACGCCGAAATCCTCCTGTCCGGCGATCTCTTCCAGATCGCTCATAATCTTCGTCCGTTTCATCGCCACAATATCTTGCGGCGAGGGCAGCTCCTCTTTTTTTACATCGACCTTAATATCGCGCATCATCCCGTTGAAACGGCGGAACTCCGAGCTGGATATAAAGGTGATCGCCGTGCCTTGGTTTCCGGCACGCCCCGTGCGGCCGATACGGTGCACGTAACTCTCCGAATCCTGCGGCAACGCATAATTAATTACGTGCGAGAGATTGCTCACATCAATACCGCGTGCCGCCACATCGGTCGCAACCAGAATATTGACCGTTTTTTCGCGAAATTTGCGCAAAATTTTCTCACGCATCGCCTGCGACACATCGCCATGTAACCCTTCGGCCGCATAACCGCGTTCAAGCAGACGCGCCGTAACCTCATCGGCACTAACCTTCGTGCGACAGAAAACGATCCCATAAAAGTCAGTTTCAACGTCGATAATGCGGGTCAAAGCGTCAAATTTGTCACTTTCGCGCACCTCGAAATAGATCTGATCGGTCAAATCGGCCGTCAACTGTTTCGACTCGACACGCAAGATCTCGGTATCGCGCATATAACGCTCGCTCAGGTGGATGATCCGGTCGGGCATCGTTGCCGAGAAGAGCAACACGCGACGCTCCTCACCGGCATGACTCATGATCTCTTCGACATCTTCAACAAAGCCCATATTGAGCATCTCATCGGCTTCGTCAAGCACCAGAAAGCGCACCCCTTCGAGTTTGAGCGTGCCGCGGCGAATATGATCGAGCACACGCCCGGGGGTCCCTACGACAATATCGACCCCTTTCGACAAGCGGCGCAACTGCTCGCTCATGGCAGCTCCGCCGTAAATAGCAGTAATGGAGAGTTTTCGCTCGTGATTGAACGAGAGCAGCTCCTCGGCGGCCTGCAACGCAAGTTCGCGTGTCGGAACGAGGATTATCGCCTGCACGTTACCGTTTGAGCGTTCGATCTGTTGCAGGATCGGCAACCCGAAAGCCGCCGTTTTACCCGTTCCGGTTTGGGACTGGGCAATCATATCATGGTCTGCATTGAGCAGGCGTGGGATCGTAAGTTTTTGGATAGAAGTCGGGGTTTCGAAACCCTTTTCGCGGATGGCCCGCAGCATCTGCTCGGACAGGCCCAAGGTGCTGAAATCAGCGTCGTTTGTCATTTTCAAATAATTTTGCTGCAAAGTTACTACAAAAAAGTGAAATGCGGAAAGATATAGTGATAGAATTGAG
>CAYOKU010000043.1:0-20177 GCA_964404645.1 uncultured Alistipes sp. | reverse complement strand
TCCGTTAATTTCATAATACCGCTTGACCTTATCAAGTGCCGGTATCAAGTTTTTAAACTTATTTTCAAGGATTTTATACCCTGTTATCTCTATTGTGGATTTGTCAATATCTACTCTTTTCAAGTCCAAATACTGGATAATATCTTCTTGTAGGTGTTTTGGCAACTTGTCGATTGGTAACTTTATTTGTTTTCTTCGTCCCATATCTCTTAAAATTTCGTTAATAACTCCGCATTCTTCACCCGCTCCTCGCGCTCGAACGAGGCCAAATAATTCTCCGTTGTTTTCAGATCGTTATGCCCCAGCGATTCGGAGATATACGCGATATTCGCCCCTGCACGCTTTAACACCGTAGCGAACGAGTGCCGCGCGGTGTAGGTCGAGATATTGCCGATACCCAACTTCTCGCCGATCTCGGCCATACGTTTGTTGATTGCACGGGTCAGGTATTGCGTTTTGTGTTTCTGCTCAATCGGGGTTTCATTGCCCACCAATACGGGAAACAGAAAAGCATCGGGGCGAGGAGGATTACCCAATCGGTCGATAATGTCTTGCATTTGGGGGGTAACGATTACGCAAATCTCTTTTCGGGTTTTGGTCGTGTGCTCGGTCTTTTGCCGCACGAAACAGATTTCGCCGTTCACAATATCCCGATACCTCAACTTCACAAAGTCGGCTACATTGATACCGTTGCAAAGGTAGAGGAACAGCCAATAATCGCGGTATTTGGCCGTTGCTGCCGAACCGTCGTCGTAACGGGCGATTTGCCCGATCTGCTCTAATGTAAGTGCCATTTTGCGCCCCTCTCCGGCTTGTATCTCATAGCGACCACGCCCGAACGGGTATTGCGACTCTTTGATAACACCAATACGGCGCGCTTCGTTGAGGATAGCACGGAGTGTACGCAACTGTATTGCTATTGTCGCTTGTGTTTTGCCCTCAGCGCGTAAAAAGTCCGCATACTTTCGCACCCAAGTTATCGTAATAGATTCGAGCGACACGCGAACCCCTGCAAATCGTTCAATACATTTTAGCGCGGTATCGTAAATCATCATATTACCCACGTGTCCGGATTCTCGCAGGCTGTCAATCTTTGCCCGAAACATTGTGTTCACCGTGTCGGATGCCGCACCCCTCAACCGTGTATTTAGCGCATCGAACGAAAATTCGCCCTCGGAGGCTAAATAGGCGACCGCATCGCGCACGATATTGTAACTGCTTTCGACGTCTTTGCGCACGGCTGTAAGGTTGCGAGCCTTTGAGGTCGGCAACGCTTCCCACTCCTCAACGGTCAAGGCTTTGCCGGTCGGGTAGTACTTTTGAACGCGTGAATAAATAATTTGTACCTTTACGGGGTACTTGTTATCCTTTCGAGCGCGCCGCGTGTCCAAAATGGTAACTACCGAAATTCGATCTTTGGTGTATCTAAACATAACGGGTAATTTTGCATGCAAATTCAAAAGTGTACATACAATTTGCATACAAATATAGACATTATATTAAAATAAACAAAAACAGAATGAAAACAAATTACTATATTTGTCGCTGAAATACTGATAGTTGCAAATGATTAGTGAAAAATATAAAAACAGCCAAAAACCGCCAAATTAGGCTTCCCAAGCTGAGGGTCGCGGGTTCGAATCCCGTTTTCCGCTCTCTGATAGCCAACCACTTACAGCGATGTAGGTGGTTGTTTGTTAAGAAAATATATCGAATGATAAAAAATTATTAGGCGGCTTAATAAAAGGATTCATAATAATATTCATTATTCTGACAATCCTATTCGCATCATCCCTACATCATTAATAAAACCACTGAAATCACCTCTTCGGCCATGGTTGATAAGATGAATTATCATTCCGACTTTTTGTTGATGACCCAAATTATAGAGGCGAATCTCCTTAATAATCGCTATCGTAGAACGGAAAAGGAAACTGAATTTTTGAATGATCAGTTGATCGGCCGCTTTTTGTGCGATCACGAGCAGATCCCATAATCAACAATAAGGTGAAATCGAACGTTACAATAAATGCGAACAGATCAAGTTCAAGCAATACCGCCACCCAACACGGAAAGATCGTTAACATCGTCCCGATAAAAAAGAGTCGCAGTATATATTTCGCAGTTCTCATTTCGGACAAAAATAGGTAATAATTCAAATATTACATATATGATTCAGTAAATTTTTTCATCGATGTGTGGAGATGTACTCCAATTTTGTAAAATTTGCACCTTTGCTGCATAGAGATTATAGCAATCCTTGTACGCAAAGAGTAAAGCCGACTAACCCCTCTGGTTAGTCGGCTTTACAACTTGACAGCCCGCGTTATTTGTGAAGGGTCAGATCGCGGCGCATCACTTTACCTTGATAGCATTCGGCGTCATCGGTTGATCGGTCATGGATCGTTTTACGCAATGCATCAGAGGGCACCGACTCTCCTGCCAGGTGGTGACAAACCTGTTGCTCACCCACATGCAGCGTGACCGTCTGAACATCTACGTTCTTCGCCACGCTCTGTGGAGTAGTCGTGGGAGCCAACTTCAACGGAACCATGCTGATGCCGGAGTACTCCTTTGCACCGACATATTCGCGTAAATAGGTCGATCCTGTTGTCTGCGGAGAGTTGAATAGCAAGAACATATAGCGATTCACCTGTTCGGGACTATACGGACTCGATGCCCAATAGAGTGTATTGCCGATATAACCAATCGCTATACTATTGCCACCCCAGAAGATCGAAAGACCATTCGAGAGACCAAATACCGTGTAGTTTTCACCATAACGGCCCGTGGATTGGGGTTCGAGGATAATCATACCCTTCTCTTTATCGAAATAGCCACGCAATACGGGCGAGAAGTCGCGCATGTCGGAAGCACCCGAAATATTGACCTCATTATCGCTGATCCGCGAGATATCCATGCGGTAGTTTACCTCACTCTTTTTCGAACCGATGCTTACCGTAGCAGTTGCCTTAAAGGCTCCGAGAAAATCATCCAGGCTTTTTGTTCGATCAAAATCGGCGGCAAAGTGGCCAAATGTAGTTGCCCGCTTGGAGACAAAGAAGGTATCTCCGAATTGATTGGTCATCACCAAAGCAAGGGTGTAGTCGGTTCCTTGGTCAAGTGCGTTGAAGACGGTAGTACGTCCTTCATCGGAATTGATCTCGGCAAGAATCTCCTCGGTTATCTGATTTCCATTTTTAACAGTCAACTCTTCAAGGCTCAGATGAAGCGCATTGAGGACATAATCAATGTAGGCAGTAGACATACATAGATACTTCATCGTTGCAATGTTGCTCGCCTTCATCTTCCAAAACAGCGTTGTATAGGGTGAATAAGCGGAATATTTATCAGATGCAAACCACTCTAACTCGTGTACTTTGACCGGATATTCGTTGTCGGGGTCACAAGTGAAACGCTTGGTGTAGAGTGTTGCAGGTTGATTCTTTTCATCATAAGCCAACGCCACAGCCGTATAGTTGCCACGAGGAACGTTCCACACCGCATCATCGGCCGCAAAGAGAGTCAGCAGCGGAGTTACGCTCTCCAATTTGTTGTCGATGATTCCCTGACGCACAATGGCCTGTTGCTCGGCATCGGCTGTAATATCCCCCGCAACGACAGTCGCTTTGTACGATTTCGTGTAGCTGTTTGGTGTAAAACTTAAACGCGGAGCACGAAAACCCGTAGTCGTGGTCTCGACACCCTTGTACTCGATTGCAACTACTGGCGTAGTGATGGGATCACTCTCGAAAACCAGCGTCTCCTTGCCTTGGGCAAAGTAACCGCCCGAAACATAGTAGATCAGATAAAAAGTAAATGTGTCCTTACCATCAAACGTACAGGGATAAGAGGCATAAGCGGCATCATTACTCGTATAGACAGCCATATCTGCAACATATACATACTCGTTGTATGTAGCGTTGAAGTAGCCGATCGACTGGGCTGGAACCGTACATGTGTTGTCCTTATTTAGGATAAATTTGAACGACACGCCGCTTGCCCAATTATTGACCCGAAATATATTCGCTCCAATCGCCTTTTCAACCTCCAAACCGGCATCACGACCATTGTAATAGAGGCTGTAATGGTAGGTGGCCAACTGCCGCACCTTCTCTCCCGAGCCATTGGTACGGAAATAGGGTTCCCACTCCAACTCAAAGGAAGCTGTAATAGTAACTTTATCACTAAATTGTGAGATGTCGGCACTCTGGTCTGGCACCGCAACTTCGCGATCAGAGATCGCCAGCGTTGTTTTGTAGTTCGAACCCACGCTGAATTGCTTCAAATCAACCGCTACGGGGATCGTAACGGCATAGTCACCATCGGCAAAGGTCACTTTGTCGGGAACCTGAAACAGTGCTGCATGGCTCCCTTTGTTCGACAGGTATACCGTATATGAGCCTTTGTTGGCACTACGGGCAATTTGCACCTCGATCACCCCCTCTTTGCTCTCTTGTGCGAACTCTTTGACAATGGAGCTTTGGATAAAGTGGATCGCTTTCGAATCAGCCCCATTAGGAACAAAGGTGTCACTCTCCTGTGTCTGGCTACAAGCCGTTGCGGCCAGCAAGAGAAGTCCCCCTAAATATTTTAGAATATTTCTCATAGTCTTCTATTTATCATAATTATTACTACTCAAAAACCTCATTTTAGGGGTTCTGATCCTCTTCATTGATGTTCGGATTGGCATCAAGCTCCTTCTGCGGAATCGTCATCACCCAATCGTAGGTGTCGGCTTTGGTCAAATCGACACCGCGCCGTTTCATCGCAGAGAGCCCCTCTTCCGAGAATCCGTCTTCGGCGCGACGATCAATTCCCTGTCCCAAACGGCGCACATCGAGCAGACGGCCATACTCGCCCCATAGTTCGATACGACGCTGCGTGAGGATATCTTCGAGCAGCGAACCCGTCCACGTGGTGGTCATTGCTCCCAAATTCACGCCACTCCGGTTATTGGCGTTGTACTGCACATCACGTTCAGCCATCACCTGATTCATCAACTCACGAGCCACCTGCACGTTATCAGCAACCGTCGTTGAACGCAGAGCCGCCTCAGCCGCCGTGAAATAGAGCTCCTCGACACGCATATAGATGTAATCACCAAGCCACGTGGCTGCGTTGCCAAAAGTAAACTTCTTGCCCAAATAGGGAGCCTCTTTATCGTTAGGGTTCCACCATGCACGGCGCACATCGGTCGCATTCATACGGTTGTATAACTGTTTATTGATGAGTTTGGGAGCCGACTTGGCATAGTCACCCTGTTGATTATCCATATGTGCAAAGAAACTGGCGTAACCACCTGTCTGATCCGCAATCTGAATCGTTGCACCCCACATCACATTGGCTTTGTCGAGCGAATTCATACCGCTCATCAAGTCGCTCTTGGTACCGATGGCATACCGTCCCGCTTTGATCACCCGCATCGCGGCAGCATAGGCTCCGTCCCAATCGCCCTCCACCAGACACGCACGCGATTTGATGCCCAGTGCCACGTAAAGGTTGATGTGCGATTTATTGTTTTTAGCAAGCGGGCTATCAAGTCCCTTCTCCAACAAGACGATCGCATGATCAATGTCCGTATTGATCTGGTCGTAAACCTCACGCAGGGTAGCACGCGGTTTACCGCCCGTCTTGATTGTAGTACCGGTGGTGTAGATCGGCACGCACGGCTCACTCCAACGCGCGATATCACGCATCGCATTATAGGGCGTTCGGGCAAACCAAGTTGCCAAATTCAGATAGCCGAGAGCTCGAATCGCATAGGCTTGTCCCACCACATAACTGACATCAGCCTCCGATCCGGCCATCACCTTCTCTACATCAATGATGTAGTTCATATCGGCAATCCACTTATAGGTAGCGTACCAAACGTCATAGGAGCGAAATGCAGAACTGTTGTAGCTCGATTTGGTATTGTAGGTATGGTCGCCCCAAAACCACCCGTTTCCCTGCGCCTGCATGATCAAATCATCGCCCATGGTCTCCAAAGCGAGGTTATAGGCTGCCAAACCGAAACATTGGTGGGTATTGCCAGTAGTAGACCATCCCGCAGTACGCATCGCCCTATATACACCATTGACCGAAGTGATGGCCGTTGACGCGGTTTTAAGCATCTCGTTTCCCGACCCCGAATTGGTGGGTGAAAATTCAAGCATCGATTTGCTGCATGAGGCTATCGACAAGGTGGCCAAAGCCATGAAGCTATATAGTATTTTTTTCATAGTTATATCCTCTCTTGGTTAGAAATTCAGATCAATACCCAACGCAATGACCCGCGATGGGGCATAGCTATAAGCCACACCGCCCGTAAAGTTATACTGCGGATCCATACCGTCCATGTGGCTAAACAACGCAATATTGTCGAATGAGGCAAAGATGCGCAACGACTCAATGTCGATCTTTTTCAACCAGTGTTTGGGTAGTGTATAGCCCACTGATATACTCTTGATTGCAAAGTAGGAAGCGTTAATCAGCGAACTATCGGTCGTAGCATAGTTACCGCCGACCTCCAACATCGGCACATCGGTCAAATCACCCGGCTTCTGCCAACGCCGCAGCGCATTTTTATGCCAGTTGTTACCCGCATATTGCACATACATCGCCCCATTATAGAGTCCATCGAGCACACGTCCGCCAATGGAGTAGGTGGTCAAAAACGAGAAGTCTATGTTTTTGTAAATTGAGAACGTAGAGCCAAAACTACCGTAAAGTTTCGCCTCTCGGCTTCCTTGATAGTACTTACTGAGGCTGGCCATTGCCACATCGCTGGTCACATACTCCTCACAGCGCACATTACTCAACCCTCCGGCATCGTTAACCGACTGTTTCCAGTAGGCATAGTAGAGTTGCTTACCTGTCGCGGGGTCAACACCCGCCGACTTCGACATATAGTAGGTATAGATCGGACGACCGACCTCGATCACGCGCGCGCCAGAGGTAATTGTATTTTGGCTGTTATTGACCTCCAACACCTTGTTGCGGTTGAACGCGGCCATAAAAGTAGCTTCCCAACGAAAATTCTCCTTGTGGAAGATAACTCCGCGCAGGGTAGCCTCCATACCTTGGTTGCGCATCGAACCAACGTTAGCATCGTAACCCGTGAAACCTGTCGAAAGGGGCATCGGATTTTCGAGCAACATATCGCGTGTTTTACGGTTGTAGTATTCGACCGAAAGATTGAGCCGTCCGCCAAACATCGCAGCCTCGACACCCGTATTGAGATTACCGTTTTTCTCCCAAGTAATCGCCTTGTTTTCAAGCTTCGACACAAAGGCTCCCGCATCACTACCGTTGGGCCAAGTATATTGGTAAAGACCCTGCCATGCATAGTAGGTTCCAAGATTGTCATTACCCTGCACACCGTAGGAGATTTTCAAGGTGAGGTTATCGAGCCACGAACGCGAAGAGGCCATAAATCCCTCTTCGGAGAGTCGCCACGAAGCACCTACCGACCAGAACGTTCCCCAACGATTGTCTTTGTGAAAACGAGAAGAACCGTCTGTACGCCAACTTGCATCGAGGTAATAGCGCGATTTGTAGCCATAATTTACACGTGAAAGATACGATTCGATACCGTAGTTGTGCGAATAACTGCTGTTGTCGGAGGTGGTCACTGCGGGATCAAGTTCATCAATACCCTCGACAATACCTGTTTTTTCACCGTGTGCATAGTTGTACTTGTAGCGATAATACTCATGTCCGGCCAACAAGTTGATCGAATGGTCCCCAAAAGTTCGCTCGTAGGTAAGCAACTGATTGAAAGTATAGCTCAACGTGCGGGTGTTAGTCTTACCGACACGACCGCCTTGCGCTGCGGCATTGCCGTGATACTTGTTGTAGACAACCGTACCTTGGTAGTCGTTGAAGTCGGTTCCCACATTAAGAGCCAACTTTAAACCATAGAGTTTAGCGGACTCCTTAATCGTGCCGAACGTAATATTTCCGCGCGCCGAGAGTGAGTTGCGCGAATTGTAGGATTTATTGTTGTAAAGTTCGGCCTTTGAGTTAAATCCTTGGGCCGAAGGGCGATTGGCGTAACCGTTGTCATCAATTGATCCATACTCATATTGACGACGATTGTTATCATCGAGAAGATTGCTGCCTTGCATATCTTTGAGATAGACCGGATAAACCGGAGCCATGAACTGCGCCGTGTACCACACATTTGATGTCGATGATCCGTCAAAGCTCAAATAATCCGACTCGCTGTGAGCAAAGTTTGCATTGAGCCCGATCTTCATCCAATCTTTGGCTTGCGAATCGACATTCACACGACCCGTATAGCGATTGAAATCGGTATTTTGGAGAATACCATCCTCCATGTAGTAGCCCATCGAAATGAGATAATTGGTGCGCTCCGAACCTCCCGATGCCGAGAGGATATGTTCGGTACGAATGGCCGACTCATTGCTGATTTCATCCATCCAATTCTCATTCCAAGCCGCCTTGGCATCAGCTTGCAACTTACCCGTCGAGGGGTCGATTACCGTATTCCACGTATAATTTTTGTAGGGGTTATAATATTCGGGATTCTTCACACCACCGATCTGCTGGCCGAGGTTTGCTGCCGCATAACGACTTGCCCCCTCGAAATCCATACCTGTGCCGTATTGCGCACTGTTGCGCAGAGCCTCGTAACTCATCTCTACGTAATCATTCATACCGACCAGATCATACCGTTTCAGCGCACGCGATGCCACACCGACATTGCCTTTGTAGGCGATTCGGATCTTATCTTTCTTGCCTCGTTTGGTAGTGATAATGATTACACCATTGGCACCACGCGAACCATAAAGTGCACCGGCCGAAGCATCTTTCAACACCGTCATCGTTTCGATATCGGCGGGGTTAATGGCACTCAACGAGCCATCGTAAGGCACACCATCGACCACATAAAGCGGTGTAGAGACAGCATTGATCGAACCGATGCCGCGAATCATCACAGCAGCACCTTCACCCGGCTGTCCACCACCGGAGGCCACCTGCACACCGGCAACCGTGCCCTCGAATGATTTTGTGATATTGCCGACTACGCGTTTTTGAAGATCAGCCCCTTTGACCGCAACAGCCGAACCGGTAAACGACTCTTTCTTGGCCGTACCGTAAGCTACAACCATCACCTCTTCAATCTCCGAGGTATCTTCTTGGAGGGCAATATCAATCTTTGTACGACCTGCAACAGTCACCTTGGCGGGTTTATAACCGATATAGGAGATTTGAAGCACTGCGTTTTTAGGCACATTAGGAATTGAGTAGGAGCCGGTGGCATCGGTGCTTGCTCCTTGCGTGGTTCCTTCGATGATGACATTGGCTCCGATGATCGGATCGCCGTTTGTTCCGGTAACCACACCGCCAACCGTTGCATGCTGCGCCACGACGGGTGCTACCGCCAGCAACAAAAGGACACAACAGAGAATTGCTATTATCTTATTCATACTTCTGCTCTTATTTTAATATTTGCATGTTGTGCATGATGGTCCACGCATCTTCGGTCACCTTTGTCTCTTCGGGCAACAAAATGCTCTCCATCGGGAAAATAAACTTGTCGAGATTGGGGACAACAACCCCCACAAGCGACTTCATTGTGTGTGAACTCTGCATCGTGCGTGCCGGTGCGACCGGAGAAACCGGAGCGGCATCGGTAGTAACCGTAGACCATTTCGTCAATTTATCGCCCACCAGATTCACCGCCGTAGCAATGAACGTATAGGCGGTCGAAGCCTGCGTACCTGATTCCGGGCCAAAGATGATGGCAAAACCCTTGTCATTAATGTGAGAAATGTATTGCACATCGACCTCCACGCCGTGTTCTTCCACCAAAGCGGCGTAATCAGCCGTACTGATCCCGCTTAGAGCAGTCGATGGAAGAAGCAGATAACGGCAAGATGCAACACTTACCCCTTGCATTGCGCCGGCCACGGTATTGTATCCGGGGCCATAAGTGTCATTCTTGAAGGCATTGGTGAGGAACCACGAAGCAGCCTTTGAGCTGGTCTTTGTAGTGGTCGAATTCACACAGAGCACCTCTTCGCCGCTTGCTGTTCGAGCAACAGCCGATATCGTATAGGAGACACCTGTCGAGGCGGGAGTAATTAATGTGGCTCCTTTTGTATTGACCTCATTGAGATAAGCATCGCTCAATTTGAGTCCATAGTCATCGTCTTTGAGGAAGGCGATGATACTCTGCTTATCGTTCGGATCGGCGAAGATCTTGTTGAAGATCTGTGTGGCAAGCGTGCGATAACGAATCTCAACAATATCTTGGCCACTCCAAAACGTAATTACCGAATTCGTCCAGTTATAGCCGGTTGCAATGTAGGCGTTACTGATAAAGTAGCTCTGTCGGAACGATTCGCTCCCCCCGTAGTTGGGCCCAGCAGAGTATCCATCGGCTGTGGTTTTGATCTTTGCGGTGGAAAGACCGGTCGTAATGTTTCCCTTTAAATCCATACCAAAGGCCATGATGACGTAACTCAACTCAGGGGTCAAGCCCGTAATGGACATGGTATTAGTACCCGATTTAAGTAGAGAGGCCATCGCCAATTGGATACTGATGCCCTGTTTTTTCGCGTAATCAAGCGCATATTGGCGATAAGACGCCATGATCTGCTCCGCGGTATATTTGGTGAAGATGGTTGCAGGTACTACATCGTAGAAGTAGGTCACATTCCCAACGGCATAAATATCAAAGGTCGTGGCATCGGAGATCACATCGGTCGGAGCAATAAACAAGGGCGGCACATCATCGGAGGAGGTGGAGAACTCCAAGAAACCCTCTTCCGAGTCATTGAATCGCGTACCATCGCTGGTCAAAGCCTGGACTTTAAACTCATAGTTTTCGTTGCGGCCCAAATCCGCAAAGGTAATCTGACGAGTTGTTGTGGTAAAACTCTTGCCACCATAAGGCTCCTCTACCCCTTTTACATGGAGCGTGTATTCATAAGCCATCGCCTCCGGCACATCCGACCAACTGATGATCGTGCACGATGCGTAGGCGCTACCGAGCGTAATACGCGGCAAGGGAAGTTGCTCTACATGGTCAGTTACTACGTGAATGTAGGTATAGGGCGACTCAGCCGAGTGTCCCTCCAACCGATCGACCGCCTTCACAGCCACCACATATTCGGTCTGGCGTGTGAGATTCTCAAAACGAAGTTCACACTCCGTGGTGTACTCCTCCGTACCACTATTGAAGGTATATGCATAGGCTTTAGCCCCCTGCACCGCCTCCCAACGAAGGACAAAACCGGTAGTGGTCAGGTTGCGAACCATGACTTGCGGTTGCTTGATCTCGATACGATCGAGTTGTTGCCCATCGCTCTCATCCGTCGAACAGCCTCCCAACCAAAGCAGGCCAACGAGGGCTGTGACAGCATATCTATATAAGTTCTTCATATTTTTGTTTACTCTTTTCGTTGGTAATCTGATCTTAATGCACGGTTACATCAATCGGCTTATTGATTGCGGTACCATCTGTAACGATGATCGTTGCCCGGCCAACCTTCAAGCCCTTGATCTGCATGATACCCCCAGCGAGCGAAACTTCTACCACCGAAGTATCGGAAACGGTATAGGTCAATGCATTGGTTGCTATAAAGTAGTCACCAAGCGACAGACTTATACTTTTACCCGCAGTAAGAATTTGGGCTGGAATACCATCGATTTTCGAGATCGTAAGCAGGAGTTTGTAGGCATCGAGTGACCCGACACCCATCAATCCTCGGTATTGCGCAAACGACTCCACGCAGAACTTGTCGATGGGTTGTGTCGAGCTTAACAATGCTTGGCGCAGCATCTCGCCCGTCAAACCGTGACGCTTGGAAGCTCCATAGTAGTATGACACGGCCAATGCGCAAGCACCCGATACGTGAGGGCAAGCCATCGACGTACCTTGAATCGCCTCATAAGCCGAACCGCCATCGGCTCCCACGCTGGTGCTATACACACCGCCATAGGAGGAACTTAACATCAAATCGCCACCCGGAGCCGAAAGGTCAACCCATTTGCCGTAATTGGTAAAATAGGAGGGCGATCCGAGGTAACTTGTAGCCGCGACACAGACCACATTGGGGTCGGCCGAAGGGTAACAAATCTCATTCGAGGAGTCGTTACCCGCCGCAAAGAGAATGATTCCACCCGCCATCGGGCCAACTTGCTTCCCGTTTTCATCAATTCCGGCATATTTATTAAAATACTGCATCGCACGTGTCAATGCCGAGTAGGAGCCCTTACTCCAATCAGTAGCCGAGATCGTACCGGCCGTGTATCCCCAGCTATTTTGGCAGATCACAGCACCGTTGTCGGCAGCATACTTGATCGCACGAATCTGCCCCGAAAGACCGGCTCCCGATGAACCCGACTCGGTAGCACCCAGAATCTCGCATGACATGATCCGCACGCCATCCTGCTTGCCGGAGCCACCCGCCATACCGCAGACACCAATTCCGTTGTTGTTGACCGCAGCCACCGTACCGGCTACGTGAGTGCCGTGCATCTGTTCGCTCGAAAAGGTGAGTTTTCCCGAATTATTGGTGAAGTTATAACCGTATATATCATCAACATATCCGTTCATATCATCATCGACTCCCTCTACGCCATCAAGTTCAGCTCTATTGATCCACATATTGGCGGCAAGATCCTCATGATCGTATTTCACGCCACCATCAACCACAGCCACCACCACATCGGGGTTGCCCGTGCAGAGTTGCCAAGCAGCATAAGCATTGACATCAGCACCCATTTTGGTCTGTTTGGCATAGACGTTACCGGTGTTGTTGTAGTGCCATTGCAGGATTTGCGACCGCTCGGACTCGTTGAATGGGAATTTGCCATTGCGAACGGCATCTGCGATGGCACGTGTATCGACCGATGCGGTAGCCACCCGACTATATGCCGACTGTGTGGCTTCCAGCGAATATTCGATATACTCTATATCGCGACAAGCCGAGAGCATTTTTGCCATTTCGCGCGAGCTGACCGAAACATCATATTTGGCGTAGTACCACAGATGAAGGCCTTCGCGGCGAGTGCGCTCCTCGAAACGGCCGCAAGCCGGAAACAGACGCTCGAACTTCACCGTGTTGACCGATGTGAGCACACGGTCGATCTCGGTGTTACCACTCCGTGTTGCGCTACCTCCCTGAGCACGTGTTTGTTCAATCAGAGGAGCAGCCTCACCGCGAAGTTTGAAGACGATCTCTCCATTGATAGCATTGGCCGATGCGTTGACTACGATCGGAGTGTCGCTGGATTCTTTCCCTTCGCCACTTGCAGCCTCGTCTTTGGCACACGAAGCCAAAGCGAGTAGCGCAGTCGCAAATAGGGTAGTTATATAGCTATATTTCATAGGTAAACGTTTTTATAAGTTACTCCTTCACGCAACGAATCTGCCCAGAGAAGATGTGTGATGTCGAGGTGTATTGCCCCCAATAAGAGGTAAATTTAGCAAGAAAAGAGGTTCCGGCACTCGGAGAGCGTTGCGAAGTCCAATAGAAACCGTAGACACTGGTGTTGTGCACAGGATTCTTCTCAACGATCGTCACGTTGCCCGACAGTGGGTAGAAGTCGCCCGTAAATTTCCAGCAACGGCCTCCATCCTTCGCTGCATTCCACGAGTATTTGGGACTTTCGCCCTTCTCGTCATACTCCTCCACACGACCAGCCGTGTCGATAGACGCATTGCCACCGGGGATGCCCCACATATTTTTTCCGGGCACTTTGTAGCCCACCGGGCAGGGATCGAAGATAGTTTTGGTTTCATCCCAAAGTCCCGAATCTTTGACCTCGACCCCCGAACCCGAACTATGCCAATCGTAGGAGTCGCTGTAAAAGGGGACTAAAAACCACATCGGATGTTGAATAGCATTAGGAATATTGCCGATAGCATCGGCGAGAGGCAACGTTTGTACATGGAGGTTCCACTCACCCGAACCGTTGCCTACCTCTTCGTTTTGAAGGTTATATTTGCTTGCAAACATCCCCTCTGGCGTATCATCGCCCTCTCGCACATAGGCAGAACGCGAAGGCGGAAAGGGATCCTTGCGACCCCATTGGTAGAACATACCTCGGTTGTTGAGATCCATCGGCGTATTGTTCATCGCTCCCAGATTGCGATCCATAACCTGCGCTACCACTTGGTCTTCGGCCACCAAGTGGTCGTGCACCTTGATCTCCTCGTTGAGAATCCAAATGTGCCAACTCCACAGAATGTTGCCATTGATGTCACGAGCTGCGATCAACGCATTACCTTCACTGCGCCCCGTGGAGAAGGCGATGTAACCATCACGGTAGATCGGCGCACCGTCAATTACCTCGCGCGAAAGGGTCTTGTCGCCATCAAGACGCGCCTCCCACAGCAGATCTGCATAAGCCACATCGGTAATTTTAACCCCATGCACTTGAAGATAGGTACTACGTCCGTCTTTGCCACCGTTACCCTTGATCGAGGCATCGAACTTATAAGCACGATTTGTCTTTGCCAAATAGCAGTTGGCCGTTCCTGCGGCACTGAGGTTTTCACTACGATCCGTGCGTTGAATCAAGCTGATCGCTGCCTCCACGAGCTTACCATCCTTCTCGGCACTCACCGTGATGGAGCCTGTCAGGGGCATTGGCAAGGCGTTGCTCGGCGCAAGAATCTCCAAGGTGTTATCTGCCTTACGTTCTACCGTAAACCAGTCACCTTGCATCGTATAGTTCCACTCATCGGCAGTAGTCGCAACCACGACCGCCACACAACCGCCATCGACATCGAAGATCAATTTTGTATCCGACAATTCGATCTGCACGGGTTTCTGCGGCCCATCAGGATGAACGGTGGCTGTATCGGTACAAGAGACCACCAGACAACAGAACGCAGCGGCAATAATATATAGTCCTTTTTTCATCTTTTCAAAATTTTAGGTGGTTCCTATTTCGATGCATCGGGGATCTTGTCGTAATCTGCCAAGCCCGTGCAACCCCGAAAACTGCGTGTCGAGTTGGTGAGAGCTTTGAATCCCGAAGCAGTAACATTCTCCAATGTGCGCTCGTAGAGATGATATTTCACCCCGTTGACTATCGTATAGGGTGACTCTCCTGTCATCGAACGGCATCCGGCAAAGAGTTGCATGATACTCGTCAGCGCGGGAAACTCATCGAAGATCGACACCGCAACCCCCTTCAACCGCTCACAGCCGTTGAACAGATTGGGCAACATCGAAACCTTGGAGGTGTTGATGAACGGTTTTGCGCCGATTGTTTCGAGAGACGAGCAATTCAGGAAGACACTACCCAACGAAGAGGTATTGGCACAATTGAAGACCTCATTACCGACCGTGGTCAAAGCCGTACAACCCTCGAAAATGCTGCTATAACTTGACACCTTGGCTGTATTGGCAAACAAAGCATCGGGAACAGCCTGCAAATTCACACAGTAGCGGAATGCATTGGTGAGATTGAGTGTGCAGGAGATCATTTTCTCAAACGCATCGGGCGCAATGGTGGTAAGTTTATCGCACCCCTCGAAGATACTCATCAACGTGATTGTCGTGGTATTAGCTCCGAACATACGAGCAGGAACAGCCGTAAGTGCTTTGCAGTTGAGAAAACATTTGGCCGCCGTGGAGATCTTCGTTTGCGCATTAAACAGCCCGACGGGCAGAGTTCTCAATACGGCGCAGTTCTCAAAGGTGCTTTCAAAAGTAGTCGCACCCGTAAGACCGTTGAACAACCCATCGGCAATCGAAACCAATGCTTCACAATCTTTAAAGGTCTGGGTAAATTTCACAGAGGCTGAGCTTGTTCCGAAGATCGATTCCACGGTTTTAAGTGACTTACAACCCGTGAAGGCATATGAGAAGTCGGTAACCGCAATGTTGTTTTTGAAGAGGTTGGCGGGAGCTATTTCAAGCACTTCACAGCCATTGAAGACCTTGCTGAAATTGGTCACGGCAACATTTGTCGCAAACAGATCGGCCGGCACACTTCGCAGAGCGGTACATCCGGCAAAGGCTCCCGACCCATTAGTCGCCTTGACCAGATCCGCAAACAGTCCGCTCGGCACACTTTCAAGCGATGTACACTTCTCAAAAATATTGTTAAACGAAGTAATTTTAACACCTCCCGCAAAAGCATCAGCGGCAACGGTCGTCAACGAGGAGCATCCGCTGAACATCGACGAAACCGAGGTCAAAGCCGTACAACCGTTGATGATATTCGAGCCCACCTTTTTAAGGTTCGTACATCCGGCAAAGAGGTTGGAAAAAGAGCTAACCTTGGTCAGACCACCCAACATACTGTTCGGAATTTCGGTAATAGCGGTGCAATCTTTGAAGACGCTGCTAAATGAGGTAACATTCGTATTGGTATCGAAGAGTCCGGCAGGAATCGTCTGCAAGTTCGTACAACCCTCAAAAATGCTGGAAAAACCGGTAATCCCCGTAAAACCATCGAAGAGCCCCGCTGGAATCTCGGTAATTGAACTACACCCTTTAAATATCATGTTCATAGGAGCCTTGACTAACTTGGCAAAAGCACCGCTATTGGTGAGCAAACGAGCTGGAATGGTGCGCAATTCGGTACACCCAGCAAAGCAGGTAGCAAACGTCGTCACTTGATCGCACCCTGAGAAGAGGTCTTCGGGCAC
Organism: uncultured Alistipes sp.; assembly: GCA_964404645.1. Lineage (GTDB taxonomy): Bacteria > Bacteroidota > Bacteroidia > Bacteroidales > Rikenellaceae > Alistipes. The sequence goes on along the minus strand of CAYOKU010000043.1, from coordinate 3,550 downwards.
AGAGGTGATCTTCGTGTTATTGAATGTCTGCTGGAAAGTGGTGCACTTCGTGTTGTTCTTAAAGAGTCCCACGGGCACATCACCGCCCAGCGATGTATTAGCAAAGGCCATGCGGAACGAAGTCACCTCGATATTCTTCTCGAAAAGTTTAGTCGGAATCGAAGTCAGTTTTTCAGAATTGGCAAACAACGCATTGAAAGAGGTGATCTTAGTATTATTTGCAAAGAGTTTTTCGGGCACAGTCGGCAAAGCAGCTCCAGCAAAGATACGTCCGGCATCGGTCAATTCTGTGTTATACGCAAACAGATCAGCATCGACCGATAGCAATCCTGCATTGGCAAAGATGCCGTTGGCCTCTTCGAGTTTGGTACAATAACGCAACAGATCTTTGGGTAGGGCGGTCAGCATACGACAGTTATAGAAAGTGTCGTTCATCGTGACAACGTTTACCGCATGATCCAAAAGCCCGGCAGGAAGCTCTTTGAGCGAACTGCAACCATATAGCATCTCGTCCAAACTGGTAATGTTGGCAAAAGCACCATTGGGATCAGAGGGTATCTTCTCCAAATATTCACATCCGTAGAAAGCTCTGTTTACTGCGGTTAACCCGGTACGTCCCCAGTTAAAAATCTCCGTAATCTGATACATCTGACTATATTTCCCATCGAGATTAATCCGTTCGGAATTGAGCGAAGGCACCGTTCCTTTGACCGATACCACATAGTAGTCGGGATCGGTGTAGGTATGTTGGGGCATAGCCGTAGTGACATTCTCTTCGATGGTTCCATCGCCCCAATCAATCGTCGCGTTGATCGCCTTATCAAAAGGAAGACGTGCTGTTAAATTCACGTTTTTGACGTTGAGTCCGATAATGAAGGCATCGTAATCGAATCCCGCTTGCGAAATGACTACCTCTTGGGTGAAAATATTCTCTTTGCCATCGCCAGCCGAGAGGGTAATGACGGCAGAGCGCGATTTATCGCTGGGATTTATTTTTGCCGCAAAGTAGAGACTGTCGGTCGTCTTGGCCACTGTGAGCCACTCACTGCCCGTCGCCTGTGACCACGTCCAATCATAGTTCGACAGCACCTTAATTCCCTTTCTCTTGACGGGAGTTGCCGCAAAAGGCACGGTTTTGATCGAGGGCAATACATAGGCCGCGCGATCTTGTATCACTCGGATCTGCTCGGTTACAGGAGATGCGCTACCGGCTCCGGCCACCAACGAGAAGATCGTTTCCCGATCGGCAACCTCATCATTCGGGTCAAGGGTGATGCGCACTTGATTATTTTCGACACGTTCGACAAGCATCCACGAACAAGCCTTGGTTTCAAAGGTCCAGTCGGCATCGCTCGATATGACATCAAAAGTAGCCGTCAGCACCCCACGGGCTGGAAGTGTAAAGTTATTCTCCGATGCGGCAATTTCCAACGTTCCGAAAGGATTCTGAGTGAGGGTAATTGTGGCTGTTTTATCCCCAGCAGTAAGGGTAACGACCTCTTGCTGTATCTTCTCTTCGGTATTAGCCTCGCTGCGGAAAATTAGCTGCGAAGTCTGCTCGTCATATTCGATTTCGAGCCAACCTTTGGCCGGCTGTGTAAAACTCCACTTGACGTTGGCATCGACGTTGACAACCACTTGGCCACCCGTACTTTTAAACTTAACGGTAGCATTGAGATTATCCTCGGTCGTAAACCAAGTATTTTTCGATGAGATGCTCAACCGCGCAACTACATTGGTCGGTTCATCACCTGGGGTGGGGTCGATGTAGGTAATCAGCTCATCGGTACAGCTTACCAAGCAAAGGAGCGATGCTATAAATAGAGATATAAGTTTTTTCATGATCCTACGCAATTAGTGTTTAAGTGCTGAAACTGTACCTTGAAGCGGAACTATTTGAGCTGCGGCGGCTTTGAGATCCGGAGAGGCATCTGCTGGTGCGGGGGCTTCCCAACGCACAAAATACATCTTCCCCGTTGCGTAGTAAACATCGCTATATGAGGCGTATTTACCTTGCTCATAGACCGTAAGTCCCAACGTCTTATACTCGTTGGAGAAACCACTCAACAAAATAGCATCTTGCAACTGACCGTCATCGTCGGCTCCTTTTCCAAGTACACCACTAAGAATGCCCCCGTAAAAAGAGCCATCATCCATATTTAAGCGAGTGAGGAAAATCGAACGCATTACCCCCGGATTGATCTCCTGCAACAGACAGCGTTTACCCAACTCAATCGACATCGTACCGTTCTCCTTATTATAGATTGCCTCCACAACAGTTCCCTTAATAAATAGATCTTTGATGTAGAAACTCTTACGATATTCTTTTTGTTCGATCGTACAGAACGTACCGGTTCCGCCGACACCCAAAGCCTTGCCCCCATAGTACCAATTCGATGCATAGAGCCCATAATACCCCAACATCTTGAAGTAGGGATTATCGGCCCGTGCTATTTGAGCAATCTGAATGGTAATCTGCTTGCTCTTTCCTCCTCGCTCGGCCGTAATCACCAACGAAGTGCTGCGCGAGGCAATTTGGTTGGCTTGGGTTGTCAATTCGACCGTGCGAGATTCGGCATTCGAGGTAACCGAAAGCCACGACTCGGCACTCTTGGCCGTCCACGTGCCATTCGTGACAATCGTAAAGACCCGGCTCTCGCCTTCTGAATCAAAGTCCAAAGCTTCGGGTGCAGTAATCGAAAGATAGACACCCTCACGCTGATAAGCTTGATGGAGCTTGATCTGGCGACTATCACGCGCCGATGTGAGCGTCACAATCGCTTCGCGCAGGCCATCAGTCGGATTGTCCGCCGCAAGAATTTGGAGTGTTCCTTCGGTCGCATGGAGTGTCACCCAATCGGCCGGGCAACTTGCGCTCCATGCCGATGGACTTGCCACAGAAATAGTGGTCGCACCTCCCTCGACAGAGAGAGCAACACTATTTCGAGAAAGCACGATGATATCGGCAATCTCCTCGGAGGACTTATCCGTACAACTGCACAATGCAAGTACACACAAGCCCAACCATAGTGTAAAACATCTGATCATAATTAATTGGGGTTAGGTTTTAATATAGGTTATAAAAACCGAATGCAAAGATAAAATAAAACGGTATCATTAACACTCCAAAACCTTGGCAAAATTGCAATTTATTACAAAAACTAATTTATTTTATTTAAATAGCAATTTACACCTTATATAATAACACAAAATGAGCTTTTTCGATCAACAATAGACCGTTATGATTACAAATAGCATGTACCTAAAAACTTTATATCCATTAATTTATGTCGAATGATAATCAAAAAAACAGTTATTGCTTTTGATTTGTAATGATATTAGCAAATATTGCAACTGTTTTCACCGAATACCACAAAATAACTAATAAACAATTGCATTGAAAACACGCTCCTAAATTCGATGCATTTTCAATGAAAAACGGCCAACACAGTTCGACCAATCGCCGTGTGACCACACATTCCGCGATAAGTTCACAATGGATACATTTACACTTTTGAGATGCACCACCCTCATATGTGTAAATAATTTT
>CAYOKU010000042.1:0-20779 GCA_964404645.1 uncultured Alistipes sp. | reverse complement strand
CTTAATATTTTATGATGAACGACATTTTGAAATATGCAGCAGCGAGCTTGATGGCAGCTACGCTTGTCTCCTGCTCGCAACCCTCTAAAAGAGCAGCTCTCATTGATGAAAATGTGGCGTTGGCCGAGCATCAGATTGGGATGTTAGCCGATTCGAGTGAGTTGGATGGTACGATTCGAATCCCTTCGACCTTTAAGAACGGACGCATTGACTATGTGCCTGTGGATGATTGGGTGAGCGGATTTTTTGCAGGTACGCTTTGGTATATGTACGAATTAACGGGCGATGAGCGTTGGGCGCAGCGTGCTCAACGACACACTGAGATTCTTGATACGGTGCAGTATCTTCAATGGCATCACGATGTCGGTTTTATGGTTTACGACAGTTACGGCAACGGGCTGCGGTTGAAAAATATCCCCTATTATAAAGAGGTGATTGTGCAGACGGCCAAATCACTGGCGACCCGTTTTCGTCCGGTGCCGGGTGTGATCCAGTCGTGGGATGCCGATCGAGGTTGGCAAGGTGAGCGCGGATGGCAATGTCCGGTGATTATTGATAATATGATGAATCTCGAACTTTTCTTTAAAGCCACCGAGTTTTCGGGCGACAGTACCTATTATAATATGGCGATAAGCCATGCCGATCGTACAATGAAGGAGCATTTTCGCTCGGATAACAGTTGTTATCACGTTGTTGACTATGATCTTACAACAGGAGAGGTGCGTGGTCGTTGCACGGCACAAGGTTATGCCGACTCTTCGGCATGGGCGCGTGGGCAGGCATGGGCGATCTACGGTTATACCACTTGCTATCGCTATACGGGTGACAAACGTTATTTGGATCATGCGGTCAAGGTAGTCGACTTTGTTTTCGGCCACAAAAATATGCCCGAAGATTTGGTTCCGTATTGGGATTTCGATGCGCCGAATATTCCCGATGCGCCGCGCGATGCATCTACGGCTGCTATTATTGCCTCTGCGCTCTACGAAATGTTTACCTACACGCATAACGAAACAGACAAGGATCGAGCTGATAAGATTATTGCATCGCTCTCGTCGCCGGCCTATCGTGCAACGGCGGGTGAGAACGGGGGATTCCTGTTGATGCACTCGGTGGGCAGCATTCCTCACGGCAGCAATATTGATGTGCCGCTGAACTATGCCGATTATTACCTGCTCGAAGCGTTGATTCGTAAAGGTCGCGTGGAGGCTCATGAAGCGTTGTTTTAAGCCATGATTCGGAAAATAATCATAACAGCGGTAGTTGCTGCGGCGGTTGTATCCGTTGCAGCGCAACCCGTTGTGGAGGTTTCGGATCCGCGGATTCTCTCGTTCGAAGAGTCGGCAGCTCCGGTGGTTGCGCTGCGCGGATCGACCGTGGTGCGCTCCGAGGCGCATTACAAGCACGGTATGCGGTCTTTGCGCTGGCAGTGGCGGCGCGATGGGGCGCAGTTGCGCTTGGAGGCTCCGATCAATTACCTCTCGCAAAATCCCGATCCGAACGATACCTCCATCTCCTCGTTTGTTTTTTGGCTTTATGCTCCCGAAGCGGTCGGTGGCGAGTTGCGTTTCGAGTTTCGCAAAAAGGGTAGACGCTGCGCGTGGTTTGACTACGGTTTGAACTTTTCGGGGTGGCGTGGCGCATGGGTTGCCTTCGATCGCGATATGCAGGGTACGCCCGAAGAGGGGATGGACGAGTTGGTTATCACCGTCAACGGGGCGCGACATGGGGAGTTATTCTTCGACCATTTTATTCTTGCTTCGTTTCAAGATGTGCGCTACCACACGGCCGATCTTCAAGCTCCGTTTATCAATGCCGCTACCGATAGCCATTGGCTGGTGTTGCTGCGCTCGTGGCGCAATCCGATGCCGAAGGTAGCCTTGACGGTGAGTGATGCCGAGCGACAAGGAATGGCAACTGTCGAAAAACGGTTGCGTGAGCGGCTGTTGGAGGATAAAAAACCTCAACCGCTTGTCCGATTACGGGATCGCTTTGCACAATATAATATCCGTAAAAATACCGATGGTACGTTGTGCGGAAAACCCATTTGGTTTGAGCGTTATGCCGAAACATATCTCCATATGGGGCACTCCGATGTGAAGAGGCTCTATGCCGCCAACGACCAAACCTTGCGTGGATGTAACGATCTGTTGTTCCAACTGGCGGTGGCTTACGATGCATCACGCAGCGATGCTGAGCGGAGCGAATTGGCACGCATGTATCTGCTGCTGACACGACATCTGCTCGATCAAGGCTTTGCGGCGGGGAGTGCGCAAGGTACGCTCCACCACTTGGGATATAGCATGCGTAACTTCTATACCGCACCGATTATTATGCGTGAAGAGTTGCGCCGCGCCGGATTGGAGTCGGTCGTGCAGCAGGCGATGGAGTGGTTCTCCGGAGTGGGGGAGGTGAAACTCCCGCCGGCAGCGTTGGGCATGGATATCGATGCATTCAACACCTCGCTCATTGGTCGATTGGCAAGCATTATTATGCTGCCCGATTCGCCCAAAAAAGTCGCCTATCTGGCCGCTTTTTCGCGGTGGGTCGATAATGGTTATAAAATTACCGAGGGGACATCGGCCTGTTTCAAAAGTGACGGAACGGTCTTCCACCACCGGCACCACTATCCGGCCTATGCCGTCGGTGGTTTTGATGGCGGGGTTGATGCTGTCTGGTTGTTGGCTCGCACCCCCTTTGCGGTGAGTGCCGAGAGTCACGCTATTCTGAAACGTGCATTGCTCGAAATGCGTTTCTACTGTAACCTGCGCTCTTTTCCGCTGGCTATGTCGGGACGACATCCCGATGGATTGGGCGAACTTGTTCCGTGGCACTATGCCCGACTGGCTCTGGCCGGCTCGCCCGATGGAACACAGGATGTTGATCGTGAATTGGCTGCTGCTTATCTGCGTGTGGTGCCCGATGAGACTCGCTATACCCGTATGTTTTCGCTGTTGGGTATTGCCCCCGAATCGGCACCCGAAGGGTGTCGTGTCTATGGCTATAATGCCTCCCTTTCGTACCGCCGCGGCGATTGGCTGCTTACGGTGGCCGGACACAGCCGCTACATCTGGTCGGCCGAGATTTATCAAGGGGCAAATCACTATGGTCGCTACCTCACCTTTGGCAGTATGCAGTTGCTGGGCGATGGTTCGCCGATCGGTAGCTTGGGCAGCGGATTCCGCCAGCCGGGTTGGGATTGGCGTTATATTCCGGCTACCACAGCATTGGTTGTTCCGATGGAGCGGATGAAAGCCGATATCCGCAATGTTGATACCTGCTCCGGTTACGAGGAGATGTTGCTGTCGGATGAAACGTTTGCCGGCGGTGTCTCCTACTGCGATCGCGACGGCCTTTATGCCCTTAAATTGCACGATCATGACAAATATAACGGAACATTGCGCGCGCGTAAATCCTATTTTCTGTTTGGAAACAGAGTCGTGGCTCTCGGTTCCGATATAGAGAATATGACCGAAGACGAGGTGCATACTACGCTGTTTCAAAATTATATGGAACAAGAAGATACACCGATGCAGATCAATGGAACGACCGTTGTCACATTCCCCTACCACGCTACGCTCGACAACCGGACGGTGCTGATCGACAACCTGCGTAATGCCTATTTTATTCCGCAGGGCGAAGTTCGCTTGTCGCGTGAACGACAACACTCGCTTGATGAGGAGACCGATGCCCCGACCGAAAATAATTATATGCGCGCTTCAATCTATCACGGAACCGTATTTCGTCACGGTGGCTACGAATATATGCAGGTTGTGCACGCTTCGGATGCTGATGTGACGGCCTATATGCGGCAGTTACCCTATGAGGTGCTGCAACGCGACAGCATGGCGCACATTGTGCGCGACCGTGTCACCGAAACAATCGGTTACGCCCTCTTTGAAGCGGGCGAGGTAGACCAAGGGTTGCTGCTCAGCGTGTCGAAACCGGCATTGGTGATGATTGGAGGTGCGGATAATGCATTGACGGTCAGTCTATCCGATCCCGATCTGCGTTTCTACGAAGGTCCGGCTGATGAGCGATTGGATGCCAACGGAAAGCGCATCGAACGGAGTATCTATTCGCGTGCGTGGATCGACCGCCCGTCACAACCCTCCGCCGTCCGCTTGACCCTTCGCGGTGAGTGGCGGATTGAGGGTGACTCATCGTCTGTTCGTGTGGAGTCGGTTGGCGGTAATACAGAGCTGACGGTTACTTGTCGTGAAGGGGCAACTCGCCAAATCAATCTGATACAACCATGAAACGAATTGTGCTCAAATTAGCCCCCGTTTCGGGTGTGATGTGGGTCGCTTGTGCAACCGCTGCGCCTGAGTCACGCCCCAATGTGATCTATGTCTTCCCCGATCAATTTCGTAACGCTTCGTTGGGATTCTGGAACGAGACGGATTTTGCGGCCAAAGTAGGGTGGCGAGCCGACCCTGTCTTGACACCCAACCTCAATCGGTTTGCTCGCCAGGCAGTGGTGTTGAGCGAGGCGGTGAGTAACTGCCCGTTGAGCAGTCCTCATCGCGGCATGCTGCTTTCGGGTATGTATCCCGAACGCAGCGGTGTTACCTTGAATTGCATGGCGTTACGTCCCGAAAGTACGTTGCGCGAAGATGCCACCTGCATCGGAGACCTCTTTTCGGCGGTAGGTTACGATTGTGCCTATATCGGCAAGTTGCATGTTGATCACCCCACCCGCAACAATCCGCAACGACCGGGAAGCTATGTGAGTGATCTTGACCCCGAATGGGATGCCTATACACCGCCCGAACGCCGTCACGGATTCAACTATTGGTACTCATACGGCACTTATGACGTGCATAAACACCCTCATTATTGGGATACACAGGGGCAGCGTCACGAAGTCGATGAGTGGTCGGTCGAGCACGAGGTGCGTAAGGCGATCGACTACATCCGCAACCGCTCGGCAGAACGCGATCCCGAAAAACCCTTCTTGTTGATGTTGGGACTAAATCCGCCCCACTCTCCCTATGCCTCGATTGAGGATTGTGATTCGGCAGGATTCGAACTCTACAAAGATAAAACGGTGACCGAGTTGCTCGTGCGTCCAAATGCCGATACGACGTTATCCAAAGCTGCCGCCGCACGCTACTATTTTGCCAACGTGAGCGGGATCGACCGTGAATTCGGTCGGCTCATGCAGGCTCTCGATGCGGCCGGATTGAGCCGCAATACGATTGTGGTCTTCGCCTCGGATCATGGTGAAACGATGACGAGCCATTCGCTGACCGACCCCAAGAATTCGATCTACCGCGAATCGTTGAACATCCCCTTTTTGGTGCGTTATCCCGATCGGTTGACCCCTCGTGTCGACAATCTGCTCTTATCAACCCCCGACATTATGCCTACGCTGTTAGGGTTGGCCGGAGAGTCTGATCGAATTCCGGCGAGTGTCGAAGGACGTGATCTCTCGGCCGTTTTACGACAGGAGAAGTGCCAGCCAGAGCGACCATCTGTCGCCCTCTATCTGCGCAACCTCGATGGTGAACGGGATGCCGATGGGTTGGTGCACGGATTTTTCCCTGTGGCACGTGGCATCAAAACGCCGACCCATACCTTTGAAATTACGATTGATCGAAGCCGTAAACTCCACCGAATTTTACTTTTTGACGATACGACCGACCCCTACCAGATGCACAACCTCTTACCCGCGGAGCATCCTGCGCTGTATGCCGACTTGTGTCGTGCGTTAGCCGATGAGTTACGCCGCACCCGTGATGTGTGGTTTCGGGAGCGGGTGCTTGCGGAGGTAATACCCTATGATACGAAAAACTAAATAAGAACAAATTATGAACAAACTCATTCTGTGGATTGCAGCGTTGGCGGCTGTCGCGTTGCAATCGTGTGAAAACACCGATGGACTCAGGGACGAGATTGATCTGCTCAAAGATCGTGTGGCGGCTCTCGAATCCCAAATCGGGGGCGTTAACAACAGCATCGAGGCGTTGCGTCTGTTGATGGACAAGGCAACGATCTTAGTCGGCACAACACAGACCGACGAGGGGTACCGGATCGAATTGAGTGATGGTACAACGCTGTCGGTGCTCATCGGCGAGAAGATTCAGGCTTTGGTTCCTCTTATCGGTATTGATGCGGAGGGCTATTGGACGGTGAGTCTTGACAAAGGAGCCCATACGGTGCGGATAGAGGTCGGTGGCAAACCGATCTCGGCATGGCCGACCACTGGAGGCCAGCCTCAGCAGGGAGCTGCCGGGGTTACTCCCAGACTTCGGGTTGATGCTGACGGCAATTGGCAAGTGAGCATCGACGGCGGAACAACCTATACCGCCTTGCTGCAAAACGGACTACCCGTCAATGCGTTGGGCGATAAGGTGACGGTGAGTTATAGCTCCGTGTTCAAGACGGTTACTTACAATGCTACTACAAAATTGCTCTCGATCGAATTGATAAGCGGAGAGAAAATATCGTTGCCCGTTTACGACGAGTTCGGCCTCACGTTGACCGCCTCCTCCAACGAGATCTTCCTGTTGGGTGAGATCCGCGCCTTTGAAGTGGAGCAGCGGGCTGTGGCCGAAGCTGCGGTGCGAGTTCCCGAAGGGTGGACTGCTCAACTTGCAGAGAAAACGCTGACGGTAACGGCTCCGAAGAGTGCGAAGGCGGCGAGTGAAACCGCCGAAATTTCGATCGTAGTCACCTCCTCGAAGGGATATATCCGCGTTGCGAAGCTCAACTGCACGTTGCGTAACGAGGCGATTGATGCAGCGGCTTGTACCGCATGGCGGAATTTTAAGGCCGGAGCGGCGAATAACGTGTTGTTAGACTATTCGTATGCCGGTTACAAACATGGAGAAGAGGCTCCCGCCGAGGTGTGGGGTTTAGGCTACAAAATCTACAACGTGGTTGATTACGGGGCAGATCCTACGGGTAAAAACTCTTCGCGAGCGGCCCTGTTATCGCTGCTCAAAGAGTTGAAATTGACGGGAACCAACGACAGCGGCACGAATCTCTCGAACAGTTCGGCGCGTGCCGTGATCTATTTTCCCGAAGGTCGGTTTGTGCTTCATAACGATGACGATAACCGTTACGATGCTGCTGCGGTCAATAAGAGCGAACTTGACTCGAAGGGCAATAACGTCAGCGATGAGATCTTCATTCGCGGAGGAAACTTTGTCTTGAAGGGAGCGGGTCGCGATAAAACAACACTTGTGATGAGTACCCCGAATCTTCCGGTTGCCCCTGCCAATTTATGGTCGTCACCAGTGATGATTAACATCAAGCATAATTCGGGAATGAGCGATCTGACTACTATTGCGGCAGATGCAGCGCAGGGTTCGTTTGGAGTTGATGTCGTATCGACCATCGGTATCTCGGCGGGTGATTGGGTCTGTTTGTGGCTCGAAAACGACAACTCGACCTTAGTTGCGCAGGAGTTGGCTCCGCATACGATTGACAATGCGATGATGACCAATATCCAGACGATCCGTGTGACAGACTATCATCAGGTGAAATCAATCAGCGGTACACGCGTGACATTCCATGAGCCGTTGATGCATGCGGTTGAGGTAAAATGGGGGTGGAAATTGAAAAAATTTCCCCATTACGAACAGGTCGGTGTCGAGGATTTGACTTTTGAGGGGTATTCGAAAGAGAATTTCGGCCACCATGCATCGTGGCAGGATGACGGTGCATACAAACCTTTGAACATGATGCGATTGACCGATTCGTGGATTCGCCGTGTCGACTTTCGCGGTGTGAGTGAGGCTTTGTCGATAGTCGGTAGTGCCAACTGTTCGGCATACGACATCATCATCAGTGGAAACCGCGGCCATTCGGCCGTCCGTTCGCAGGCATCCTCGCGTGTATTCATCGGAAAAGTGATCGATCGTAGTCACGGTGCGGCAGTATCACCTCCGGCCACCAGCAGCGGTTATATGGACAATGCCGGACAATATCACGCATCGGGTGTGTCGGAAACGGCCTTGGGCACGGTGTTATGGAATAATCGGTGGGGGGATGATGCCCTTTTTGAAGCTCATTCGCGTCAACCGCGCGCTACATTGGTCGATCGTTGCGAGGGTGGTTTTGTTCAATGGCGTTTTGGTGGCGACGATGCCTCCGTTCCCAACCATATGGAGCACTTAACGCTCTGGAATCTTAATGCTACGCGCGTGGCGCACGATTTCGGCGGAGAACCTTTCAAATGGTGGTTGACATCGGATCGTTGGTGGAAGACTATGCCCCCGATTATTGTCGGGTTTCACGGAGCTTCTGTAAACTTTGATACGAGTGCCGACCAGATCAAATACATCGAGAGTAACGGAGCGAAGGTGCAGCCCGAATCGTTGTACGAGGCGCAGTTGCGCCAGCGTCTGGGATATGTGCCTGCATGGCTAAACTCATTGAAATAAACAAAAAACAGCATAAATTATGAAAAAGTATCTGATGTTAATTCTCGTTGCGCTGGCTATCGGATTTCAGTCGTGCAACAATCACGATGATCTGTGGGATGCAATTGACGATTTGAAGAGCCGAGTGCAAGCCCTCGAAACACAGGTCAAGGCGTTGAACGGAAATGTTGAGGCCCTCAAAACGTTCTATGGTGGGGCTACCATCTCGAAGGTTGAGCGTGTTGATGGAAAATATGTGCTGACGTTGACCAATGGCGAAAAAATCGAGTTGGTGCAGGGTAGTCAGGCGCAAGCCGTGATTCCGGTGATTGGAATCGACAGCAAGGGCTTTTGGCAGGTTAGTTACGATGGTGGAAAAAACTACACTTCGCTCAATGTGAGTGCCGCAGCGCAAGACGGTGTAACTCCGCAATTCCGCATTGACGAATCAACCGGTTATTGGCAGATCAGTTATGATGGTGGAAAAAACTTTACCAATGTGACCGATACGGCCGGAAAGCCCGTCAAGGCGATCGGAACCGGAACGGTGACCGATAAGTTTTTTAGCGAAGTAAAGGTGCAGAACGGAAATTTTTATGTCAAACTGCTGGATGGCACGGAGCTTAATGTGCCGATTGTAAGCGACTTCTTCTGCCGTATTGTAACCACAACAGCGGGGGCTCAGACCTTTGATGCCGGTGCAACTCGGCGTTTTGAGGTGCAGATCAAAGGGGTTGAGAGTACCGTTGTAACGGCTCCTCTGGGTTGGACGGCTCGTTTGACCGAAGTTGTTGGCGAGAAGGCCGAGTTGATCGTAACGGCACCTGCTGCCGGAACACGTGCAACGGCTGATTCGTCAAAAGATGTTTCGATCTTGGCCACTTCGGGTGTATATGCCTGCATCGCGAAGATTCAGGTCGAGAGTTCGGGGGTAGCTCCCGTAGTCCCGACGATTTCGATTGCTCAGTCGACCACCCTTGTGCCGACAACAACCACTTTGACATTCGATGTTACGTTGTCGGAGAATGCCGACACTTGGAAGTATATTTGCCAGAAATCGACCGAAACAGCACCCGATGCCGCCAAGATTCTTGCCAGCGGTTCGGCCGGAGTCGGAACGAGCCTCACGGTCACCGGACTCGAAGCCGAAACTGCCTACACGGTCTATGTTGTCGCGCTTGCCGGTGAGTTACAGAGTACGGTGGCGCAGGTCGAGATTAAAACCGCAGCCGTTCAGGTCGATCCCAACGACTATTACACGGCCGGCGTAGTTATCAACGGAGTTCGTTACGACAGCAAGAGCGATGGCGCACAACTCTTGACTGAAACAACGGCGATTGCAAATGGCGAAAAAAATCTCTATTTCATTGATCCGAAGGATGCCAGTGTGGCCATCACATTGGCCGGCAAAGGGACGAGCGGTTTCAGCGATTTGGTTGTAATCGGACGTCATGCCGGAACCAAACCGCTTGTGAAGTTGACCGATTATGTCTCGATGAATGGAACCGGAGGCGGTTTGATCTTCAAAAACGTCAAACTTGATGCCACCTCTGTGGCCAACTATATGGTCAATGTCAACGGAACCGGTGCGTTCGATCATCTTATCTTCGAAGATTGCACCATTGAAACGGCTCCGGATAAGGCTTTCGGCTACTTCTCGACGGCCGCATCGGTTACTAAATTTATACTGCGCAACAACAAGATTCACATGAATGTTTCGGCAACAGGTAAAACCGGTTTGCATGTGTTGGGGCTTGCGGCAACTTTCCTTATTGCCAAAACCTCGGAGATCACGCTTGCTAACAATGTGATCTATGCCAATTCGCCGATTACCGGTGGGCTAATTAATGGAGCCAACACGACCTATAACCCTGATATGGTGGTCAATGTGACAAATAACACCATAATCAACTATTTGGGTGTTAACGCTTATGTGGTGATTAATAATGCGGCAACGGCCAATTTGAGCAAAAATATAATGTGGTGTGAAACCTTTACGGCCACATCATATCTGTTCCGAATGAATGCCAATCTTAACCACGTTGTTCTTACGCTGGACAACTGCATTTATGGTGGAGGTTCTTGGGTTTCGATTCAGGGCTCCAATATGCCAAATAACTTCACTTCCTCTCCTGCGGTAACCAAGGCTGACACCGATCCGTTCACAGGAGGAACGTTCGAACTGTCGACCGGAACGTTTATCCCCGCAACAGCCTATGCCGATTACGGTTCAACGTTGAAATAAGGGTGATCTAACCGACCACAATCAAGAGGGGCTCTCAACATTGGTTGAGAGCCCCTCTTGATTGTGAATCGTATGAGATTTCTATTTGATGCAGCTGGTCAGAATTTTGACCGATGTATTGGGGTTGATCTGCAACGATTGCGTCGAGGCGGGAATCAGCACCGTTTCTCCTTGGTGAATCGGTAGCTCTTCGCCGTGGTCGTCACGCAGCGTGGCGTGGCCTTCGAGGCAAATCACTACCACAAACGAATCGAGTGCCGATAAGTCGAGTCTTTTCGTGTCTGTCAAGTCATAGAGCGATGTGGTGAAATAGGGACACGACACCAACTCTACCTCCTGTTCTTTCTCTGCCGTGTAGTGTGTCCGGTAGTCGGGTAGTACGGTGTAGTCAATCGCCCCTTTTGCCTGTTCGGTATGCAGTTCGCGCGGTTTACCGTCCGTACCCAACCGATTGAAGTCGTAGATGCGATAGGTGATGTTCGAAGTTTGCTGGATCTCGGCAATAAACGAACCGGCTCCGATGCTGTGGATACGACCCGCCGGCAGGAAAAATACATCGCCGGCGGCGATTGGATACTCTTTCAAAATATCGGTGATCGTGTTGTCCGCAACGCTGGCCGCGTATTCATCGGGGGTAACCTGCTTGGCAAATCCCGACCGCAGATGCGCCCCTTGGTCGGCGGATACCACATACCACATTTCGGTTTTACCCTTCGATTGGTGGCGTTCCCAAGCCAATTGGTCGTTGGGGTGCACCTGAATCGAGAGATCCTGACGGGCATCAATAAACTTAATTAGCAACGGAAACTCCTCTCCGAATCGTTCGAAATTAGCTTTACCCAGCAGCGTCGCGCCGTGACGTGCAATCAGAGCAGGCAACGATGTGCCCTGTTCGGGGCCATTGGCGACGATTGACTCGTTCTCCTTGACACCCGAAAGCTCCCAACTTTCGCCAACCTGTTTTTGGTCGGAGTTGATCTGCTTGTAGGGGATAATCTTGTCGCCGCCCCAGATCAGCGATTTGAGAATAGGTTCGAATTTATACATCTTTTATTACTGTTTTTTGCAGTCCAATTGTCTGAGGGCAAAGGCATAGGCTCCGACCGAGATCGCTTTGCTGGCTCCCAGTTTTGAAATCATCACACCGATGCGTTTTTGCGGATCATAAGTGACGTAACGGTCCGTGCCGTAGACTTTGAGCGGACGTTGTGCCCCCTTGGCAAATTCGAGGAATTCGGCATCATTGTCCATATCGTACACCTTCATTTGTACACGGTTCAACTCATCACCCGAAAGTGTGTGCATCTTGGCGCGCAACTCGTTTAGCAGACTGGGCATGATGTGCTTGCGAGCCGCCGTGATACCGCCACCAATGACGATCAGCCCATCGGTCAACGTCACGGCCGTAGCCATAGCATCTCCTGCGATTTCGCCCATCTCGGCAAAAGCCTTTTTGGCCGCCTCGATGTTTCCCTCACGCTTTCCGTCAGCGATTTCGCAAATATCTTTTGGTTCAAGACCGTGGTTCGGATCGCCCGACTCCTCGCCATAAACCCGTTTGATGGCGCGGATTGCAGCGCCGTCTTCTACAATGATTTCGGGCATCTTCTTGTGGCGCAGGCAGAAGGTCTCGACACACGAGTTGTCGCCGCGGTTGAGTTGTCCGTTGATTACCATACCGACACCTAAACCGGTTCCAAAGGTGTAGCCGATCAGATTTTTGTATTTCTTGGAGCATCCGGCAGCTTCCAAACGAGCGTTGATTTCGGGCAGAGCACCTCCCAAAGCCTCGCCGTAGGCAAACAGATCGCCATCGTTGTTGATGAAGACCGGAATCCCGAACTTATATTCGAGGAATGCGCCCAATGCCACCCCTTCGCGGAACGATGGGAAGTTAGGCAGGTAACCGCCGATGATACCGTTGGGGTAGTCAGCCGGGCCGGGGAATGCGAAGCTGATTGCTACGGGTTTCTCGTTCAGTCGATTGATGATAGTTTGAAATCCTTCGACCATGGTTGCCAGACATTTGTCGAGGTCGGCGGCCTGCGAAGGGAGCGTCAACGGTTCGACAATAAATTTGTTGGCCTGCATGGCTCCGAATACGAGATTTGTGCCGCCGGCATCGAGCGTGATTACCACGCGGTTATCATAACTGTACATTCTTTATGGTGTTTTTTGATATTTTTTGATACGTGTTTGCCTTTTGGGCACATTTCAAGGGTCGAAATTACGCAAAAGATTTTAACCCGACAAATCTTTGTCCGGCGAATTCTGCTCCGATCGTGCTCGAATCTCTCCTATTCCGGTATGGAAGTCGGCATAAAGTATGCTTTGGCGGCTCCGTTTAGCACGACCTGTTCGATGGAGATTGTTTCGGCTTGCTCTTCGCTAATTAGCCCTTTCTGTACCAATCGGCGTGCGATGAGCCGGAAATATCCCGCTTGATTCTCTTTCAAACGCCCCTCATCGGTAAAGAGCGAGCGGAAGTGTTTGGGCTTGGGGATGATTGAGGCGAGAAAAATCGACTCCGCGGCCGAGAGTTGCGAAGGTCGCTTGTCGAAATAAAATTGGGCGGCTTCACCGATGCCATAGACCATTGGTGCCCATTCGGCGATATTGAGATAGACCTCATACATGCGCGCTTTGGAGGTGAGGTGTTGCGACTCGATCAACCAGACGATGAGAGCCTCCTCCAATTTGCGGGCGATATTTTTATTGCGGTTGAGAAAAACATTTTTGACCAACTGCATCGAGATCGTACTTCCTCCGCGTGCAAATCGGTTGACTTTCAAGTCGTAGATCAATGCTTCGCGGATGGCAAAGGGGAGAAATCCGCGGTGTTCGAAGAAAGCTCCGTCTTCGCTCTGCATGACCGACATACGCAACAACGGCGAGATGCTATCGAGTGGTGTAAAGTGCTCCCACGATGCTCCCACGGGGAAGGTGCGCATCGGTTGCCCATTTTCGTAGGCGGTGTAGGAGAACTCTCCCGACATCTTACCCAGATAGGTACGGCCGAAATTAATAATCCGGAAATTTTTTGTCCGCAGATCCGATTCGAGTTTTAGGCTGTCAAGGTGTTCAAAATCAATATCCAACAGAAAATCATAAGCCAATTGTCCCGAAGTGCGTATCCCTTCGAGGTTCTCAAACAGCCCCTTGGGTAACGATCCGAACAGCTCCTCGGAGTCGAACCACGGTTTATGAACCGCAGCAGTTATGTGCCACTCCTTGCCTTTTTTGGCGTTTTTGAGCCGTTCGAACCGCAGGTAGGGGTGGAAGTCCAACGTGTTGAAGCGAATTTGGCTGATGCTGTCCAGCTCAATGCTGCGTGGCATGATGTTGAGGTAGAAGTCGAGCAAACCGTGGTCAAGGTTGATGACCTCGGCCGAGAGTCGTTTGTGGTAGAGGTGTAATCCGCAGATCTCTGATTTTCCAGCCAGTTGGAGGGCTCCGTTGGTCGAGGTTTGTTGGCTGAAACTGCATATTAGGCTGTCGAACGCCACCTCTGCTTCGAAACGGCGTTGGAGGTAGGGGAGTGTGAGAGGTTGCCCGGATTGGGTGCGGAGTGTGGTTTCGATGCGGTGCTCTTTGGGGTTGAGCTCCCCGACGGCGATCCATTGTTGAGTGCGGTGATCTTCGCAGATGTCGATCTGTGTGCTGAAACGGTGGTGGTCGATACGCAGGGTGTCGATCTCGACATGCAGAAAGTGATCGTCTTTGCGCTCGGAGAGGCGAATATGGCGTAAATCGCCGTCTCCGGGCAACAGTCCGAAGAGTAGTCGCAGCAGCGCATTGACGTTGCGGCTATAATTGACACTCCTCTGTTTGGGGGCTTCCGGTTCTGCATCGGAGGCGGTGGGGCGAAAGAGAAAGTCGTAGTTGGCAATACTGTCACATTTGGTAAAGTTCAGCATCAGCGAATCCATGTGCAGGTCGCGGATGTTGATGTTGCCGACCAAAAGGCTCCACGGATTTAGCTGCAACTCTAAATTTTGAACTGCCAGTAACGTGTCGCGCTGGTTGGGGACGATTGAAAATCCCTTTAAAATGAGCGAGCTAACACCCTTCATGCGTAGCTCCGAGTAGTTGATTTTTAAATCGTAACGATGTTCGATGCGTTCGATGCGTTTGTCTGCTACCGCGTGTAACAGTCGGTTGCGGCATAGGCCGAGCACGCCACCCGTCAACAATACGATGAGCAGAGCCGTGGCAGCAATCCGCTTAATCCATCTTTTGTGTAACATGTACTCCAATTTTACGGCGTAAAGGTACTGAAATTCCGGTGATTCGGTTCGCTCTGGCGAAAAAAATAACGATCGGCCGTGTTCCTGCCGATCGTTATTCTGTTTGCAAATTTATGATTACTTGTTACGCGGATCCCAAGTCGGATGCGCCGGATCTTCGGCCTTCATCGCCTCATCATAACAGATTCCCAATGCTTTGGCCACACCGCGTCCGTAAGCCTCATCGGCATAGGAGCAGTTGCGCACGTGGCGTTGTTTGATGAAGAGTTCGGCGTCGCCCATGGCACGTGCCGTATTCTCGCACGTAACTTGTTGATCGGCAGCCGACATCAGTCGCCACAGTAGTCCGGGTTGTGTGAAATAATCGCTGTCCAACTCGCGCTCATCGTAGTTGTAAACCGCACCGTTGACCTCCAAAGGCGGCTCCTTTTTTTCGGGAGAGTCTTGCCATTCGCCGTAGCTGTTTGGCTCATACCCTTTGGCCGAACCGTAGTTGCCATCGGTCCGCATGAATCCATCGCGGTGGAAAGCATGGAACGGACAGCGAGGTTTATTGACCGGAATCTCCGTGTTGTTGACTCCCAGTCGATAACGCTGTGCATCACCATAAGAGAATAGACGACCTTGCAACATCTTGTCGGGCGAGAACCCGATGCCCTCAACGATGTTCATGGGGTTGAAGGCCGACTGTTCGACATCGGCAAAGTAATTTTCGGGGTTGCGATTCAACTCCATGATTCCCACATCAATGAGCGGAAAATCTTTATGATACCAAACCTTGGTGAGGTCGAACGGATTGATTTTATAGCTCTTGGCCTGCTCCTCGGTCATGATCTGGATGCGCATCTTCCAGCGTGGAAAATCGCCACGCTCGATCGCGTCATAGAGATCGCGCTGGTGTGACTCACGGTCTTTGGCTACGATCGCCTCGGCTTCGGCATCGGTCAGATTCTTGATGCCCTGCATGGTTTCCAAGTGGAACTTTACCCAAGTCCGCTTGTTGTCCTTGTCGTAAAAGCTATATGTGTGGCTGCCGAATCCGTGCATGGTGCGATACGAGGCTGGAATACCGCGTGGCGACATGGTGATTGTGACCTGATGCAAAGCCTCCGGAAGCAACGTCCAGAAATCCCAGTTGTTGTTCGCGCTGCGCATATTGGTGCGTGGGTCGCGTTTTACGGCGTGGTTCAGATCGGGGAATTTCAGAGGATCGCGCAGGAAGAAAACCGGCGTGTTATTGCCCACCAGATCCCAGTTGCCCGCATCGGTATAGAATTTCATGGCAAAACCGCGAATGTCGCGCTCTGCATCCGCTGCACCGCGCTCTCCGGCTACGGTTGAGAAACGCACGAAACATTCGGTCTTTTTACCTACCTCGGCAAAGATTGATGCGCGCGTATATTTAGTGATGTCGTTCGTCACGGTGAATGTGCCGAATGCGCCCGATCCTTTGGCGTGCATACGGCGTTCGGGGATCACCTCCCGATCGAAGTGTGCGAGTTTTTCAAGAAACCACGGATCCTGCAAGGTCACCGGTCCTCGCACACCGGCTGTTTGGATGTTTTGGTTGTCCGCAATTGGACGACCGTTTTCGGCAGTTAATATTTTCTTCTTCATAGCGGTAAGGTTTTTTCGGTGGAGTTGTTTCCATCGTCTTACAAAGCTATGCAATAAAATCGGATCTGCAAATCGTATTTTTTGATAGTGGCATCGTAAAAAACTATATTGAGCCGCAGGGTCAGTTCCCAGTCATGAAACAGCGCGACACATTTTTTACGATGTGTCGCGCCGTTCAGGTAATAGGTTCCTACTTCTCCTCCTTTTGTGGCACCGCGGCAAAGGTCGCAAGGAGTTTTTGTTCATCGTAGAATTTCAACTCCGAACCGTTGATTTCGTAGTGGTTCACTTCGTCAAGCATCTCGACAAAAACCTGCTCATACTCCATTTCAGGACAGGCCATGCGGGTCATACCCAGATTTTCGAAGTCGAGTTCACGCCCTTTAACCTCGTATTTCCCGAAAAACGAGTTGCAGTTCGTGCGACCCGAAACCAGCGTGTCGGCGGCGTTGAATTGCAGCGTAAAGGCGTCCGTTTCGGCGGTGATTACTGCCGAAGGAATCTGTTCCATTTTTGCAAGTTTCCACGTTGTTCCGTCCAGGGGTAACCCTTTTTGTGCACCGCCGCATGCGGTCATCGCTGCGAGGAGAGCCGCAGCCGCTAAAATCTTTTTCATAATCAGCTTATTCGTATAAAGTTTGTTTCAAAATGTGCGCCAATAACGGTCTACCTTCCGTAAAGATATTCAATATAATTTAAATCGACAAAAAAGCTGCGGCAATTTTGCCGCAGCCTTCTCTACTACAACTATTCGAATCGAATCGTTAGTACTCCAATTTTGCGCGGCGGGTATAACCGTCATAACGCCATTTGGCATTCTCCTGAGCCGCTTTGAACAACTCTTCGGCTTCGGCAGGGAAAGCCTTGGTGAGCGAAGTGTAACGTACTTCACGCATCAGGAAATCGTGGAACTTCGTCCAGTCGGGCTCTTTCGAATCCATCACGAACGGGTTCTTGCCTTCGGCTTCCAGTTGTGGATTGTAGTGCCACAAGTGCCAGTAGCCACACGCCACGGCCTCTTTTCCAACGGTCTGTGTGCGCGTCATACCGCCCTTGATACCGTGGTTGATACATGGGGCATAGGCGATTACCAGCGACGGACCCGGATAGGCCTCGGCCTCCTTCAAAACGTTGAATAGCTGCTGCTGCGAGGCTCCGATCGAAACTTGTGCCACATAGACATAACCATAGGTCATAGCCATCGCTCCGAGGTCTTTCTTGCGGATGCGCTTGCCGCTCGATGCAAATTTGGCAACCGCACCTACCGGAGTCGATTTCGACGACTGACCGCCGGTGTTGGAGTAAACCTCGGTATCTACTACCAAGATGTTGACATCTTCTCCCGATGCGAGTACGTGATCCACACCGCCGTATCCGATGTCGTAGCCCCAACCATCGCCACCGATGATCCATTGCGACTTCTTGACGAGCCAATCTTTGTGGGCTGCGATCTTCTTGCAGTAATCGCAATCGCAAGCCTCCACCATCGGCAGCAGACGTGCCGTCACCTCTGCCGATTGAACCGAGGATGCGCGAGCGGCAATCCACTCCTTCATCACCCCTTTCAACTCCTCGGAGCAGCACGAGCACTTCTCAATAGCCTCCTCCATGGTCAACTGAATCGTATCGCGCAGCTTCTCGATGCCGACATGCATACCCAGACCGAATTCGGCGTTATCCTCGAAGAGTGAGTTTGCCCATGCAGGGCCTTGTCCCTTGTCGTTGGTGCAGTAGGGGGTTGATGGAGCCGAACCCGAATAGATCGAGGTACAACCCGTAGCGTTGGCAACCATCATCTTGTCACCGAACAATTGCGAGATCGCCTTGATATAGGGCGTTTCGCCGCAACCGGCGCATGCTCCTGAGAACTCGAACAGCGGTTGCGTGAATTGCAGGTTCTTGACCGATTTGGTCTTGTCTACGGCATTTTTGTAGCCGATATGCTGGTTGATATACTCCCAATTCTTCTGTTGTGGCATCTGCTCTTCGAGCGGTTTCATCACCAGAGCCTTCTCTTTGGCGGGGCAGACATCCACGCAGTTCGAGCAACCCGTACAGTCGAGGGGCGAGATCTGAATGCGGAACTTATACTCTTTGGTCTCACCCAGACCCTGTTTCCACTCCAAACCCGAAGCGGTTGCCTCGGCCTCGGTGGCAAGGAACGGACGGATTACGGCGTGAGGACATACGTAGGCACATTGGTTGCACTGGATACAGTTTTCAATCTTCCATTCGGGGACATTGACCGCAATACCGCGTTTCTCGTAAGCGGCCGTTCCGTTGTCCCATGTGCCGTCTTCGCGACCATTGAAGGCCGATACGGGCAACATATCTCCTTTTAGTGCATTGATCGGATCCACGATCTTCTGTACAAATTCAGGGCGCGAAGCATCCACCGTATGTGCAGCAGCCTTGACCGTGATGGAGGCCCATTCGGCCGGTACTTCGATCTTTTCAACCGCATCGCCTCCGGCGTCAACAGCTGCGTAATTCATCTTGACAATCTCCTCACCCTTCTTGCCGTAGGATTTCAGAATGGCACGTTTCATCTCCTCGACAGCCTTCTCGAACGGAATGACGTTGGCGATCTTGAAGAAGGCCGCCTGCATGATGGTGTTTGTGCGTGAACCCAGACCCAGACCGGCAGCGATCTTCGTGGCGTTGATGATGTAGAATTTAATCTTGTTTTTGGCCATGAAGAGTTTCATGTGGTCGGGTAACGTAGCGCAGGTCGTCTCTGCGTCATGCACCGAGTTGAGCAGGAACGAACCGCCCACTTTCAACCCTTTCAGCACATCGTATTTATCGACATACGATGGTACGTGGCAAGCCACAAAATCGGGGGTGGTAACCAGATAGGGCGAAGTGATGGGCAGGTCGCCGAAACGCAGGTGCGATGAGGTGTATCCGCCCGATTTCTTCGAGTCGTAGGCGAAGTAAGCCTGACAATATTTATTGGTCGAACCGCCGATGATCTTGATCGAATTCTTGTTGGCTCCGACCGTACCATCGGCTCCCAGACCGAAGAACAATGCCTCGAATGTACCCGGCTTGGCCAGCGAGATCTCCTCGCCAACGGGCAGCGAACGGAATGTGACATCATCGACAATGCCGACCGTGAATTGATTTTTCGGCTCGTTGGCTTTTAAATTCTCGAATACGGCGATCATCTGTGCCGGTGTCGTATCTTTTGACGACAGACCGTAGCGGCCACCGATAATGAGCGGTTTGAACGAATTCTTCGATGTGGCAAAAGCCTCGACAACATCGAGATACAACGGATCTCCGTTGGCTCCCGGCTCCTTGGTGCGGTCGAGTACGCAGATGCGTTTAACTGAGGCGGGAATAACCTCCATGAGGTATTTTACTGAGAACGGACGGTAGAGGTGTACGGTAATAACGCCCAATTTTTCGCCCTTGGCATTCAGGTAATCAACGGCCTCTTTGAGTGTTTCGGTGATCGAGCCCATTGCAATGACGATATGCTCGGCGTCCTTTGCTCCGTAGTAGACAAACGGTTTGTAGGTGCGGCCGGTGATTTGCGAAATCTGTGTCATCGCTTTGGCAACCATGTCGGGAACCGCATCGTAGAACTTATTCGAAGCCTCGCGTGTCTGGAAATAGATGTCGGGGTTCTGCGCCGTGCCGCGGGTTACGGGGTGTTCGGGGTTGAGTGCGGCAGCACGGAAAGCCTTCAATGCATCGCGGTCGAGCATCGCCGTTAATGCAGCCTCATCAATGAGTTCGATCTTTTGAATCTCGTGCGAAGTACGGAATCCATCGAAGAAGTGGAGGAACGGAAGTCGCGCTTTGAGCGATACGATGTGTGCGATTCCGGCCAAATCCATCACCTCTTGTACGGATGAGGTGGCCAGCATGGCAAAACCCGTTTGGCGGGCAGCCATGACATCTTGGTGGTCGCCGAAGATCGACAATGACTGTGCAGCCAACGCACGCGCTGAGACGTGGAATACGCCTGGAAGCAACTCGCCAGCGATCTTGTACATGTTGGGGATCATCAGCAGCAGCCCTTGCGATGCGGTGAAAGTCGAGGTCAGCGCACCGCTCTGTAACGAACCGTGCACCGCACCGGCGGCTCCCGCCTCCGATTGCATTTCGACTACTTTGACCGTCTCTCCGAAGATATTTTTGCGACCTTGTGCCGCCCACTCGTCTACGAGTTCGGCCATGGTCGATGACGGTGTAATGGGGTAAATTGCCGCTACCTCCGAGAACATGTAAGCTACATGAGCCGCAGCGTAATTACCATCACACGTGATAAATTTCTTTTCTGCCAT
>CAYOKU010000041.1:0-21123 GCA_964404645.1 uncultured Alistipes sp. | reverse complement strand
TCGTGACCTCTTGCATGCCATGCAAGCGCTCTAACCAGCTGAGCTAATCCCCCTTGGTGCGTGCAAAGGTAAAATGATTTTTTGAATTTGCAAAAAAATGGACGAAAAACCACCGACCCATCATAGGATAAAAGAGCCGCACCTCATCATGAAGGCGCGGCTCTTGCTTGTGAGGGGTATATTAGATCTCCCAGGTTGCACCGGAGTGCAACAAATCGTCTACGCAATGGATTTTGCTGGTTGCCTTTACCTGCTCAACCTGCTCTGCAACAGCACGATCATAGACCGAACTCTCCTCTACCGAGCGGATTACGCCCACAGCTACCGGGTAATCGGGGTATTTCATCGCTGCCAGCATCGAGTGTAGGGTAGTGTCGATTTCGTGGGCGTTGTGTGTGAGAATCTGATCGAGAGTATAACCTGCCTCGCCGAGGGTGACCACTTTCAGACGCATGTTTTCGAAGACCAACCCCTTTTCGTTGTTGGCTCCAAACAGCATCTTTTCGCCGTGGCGCAGGGTGATTGTATTCGCTGCGCGAGTGGCTTTGTCGGCGGCATAGGCGGCGTGTGTCTTGTCGTTGAATATCACGCAGTTTTGGAGTACTTCAACGACTGACATCCCCTTGTGCTTGGCCGCGGCGATCATGCACTCTTTCGAGAGGTTGACATCCATGTCGATCGAGCGTGCGAAGAATGTGCCTTTGGCTCCAATGATCAACTCACCCGGATTGAACGGCTTTTCGACCGTTCCGTAGGGCGATGTTTTGGTGATTTTGCCCAGTTTAGAGGTGGGGGAGTACTGTCCTTTGGTCAGGCCGTAGATCTCGTTGTTGAAGAGGATGACATTGAGATCCACATTGCGCCGAATGGCGTGAATGAAGTGGTTTCCGCCGATTGCCAGCGAGTCGCCATCTCCCGTGGTGACCCACACTGCCAATTTGGGGTTGGCGGTTTTTACTCCCGTTGCCACGGCGTTAGCACGGCCGTGTATGGAGTGAAACCCGAAGGTCTTCATATAGTAGATGAAACGCGAGGAGCAGCCGATTCCCGACACAAACGTAAACAGATTGTGGGGCGTATCGGTCGCATCGGCGATTTCGGGCAGTGCGCGTTGCACGGCGTTGAGAATGGCATGGTCGCCGCAACCCGGACACCAGCGTACTTCCTGATCGCTTTTGAAATCAGCGGGGGTATATTTGTAGTCTGCCATGGCTTATTTCAATAAAGATTCGAATTTTTGTTTGAGCTCGACAACGGTGAAGGGTAGCCCCTCGCATTTGTTGAACTGCTCGTAGTGGAACTCCTGCAACCGTTGGCGCAGGTAGTTGGCGAATTGTCCTTCGTTCAGTTCGCAGACCACGATCTTGCGGAATTTCGAGAAGATCTCGGCAACACCCTTGGGAAGCGGGTCAATATAGTTGAAGTGGCAGAGTGATACGTGCTTGCCCTCCTTGCGAATCTCATCAACGGCGTTTTGCAGATGTCCGCGTGTTCCGCCCCAGCCGACAACCAGCAGATCTCCTTCCGGATCGCCATAGACGGTCTGTACCGGTATGTAGTCGGCTACTCTGGCCACTTTTTCGGCGCGCGTGCGTACCATCTTCTGGTGGTTGGCCGGATCGTGTGATATACACCCTTTCGTAGCATCCTTTTCCAAACCTCCCACGCGGTGTTCCAGCCCTACTTTGCCCGGAAATGCCCAGCCGCGAGCCAACTTTTCGTTGCGTACATAGGGCATGAATCCGCCCTCAGGAGCCTTTTCGACAATGGGCGGGCAGATTGTCGGGTAATCCTTCATGGATGGAATGCGCCACGGTTCGGAGCCGTTGGCGATGAATCCATCGGTCAGCAGGATAACGGGGGTCATGTGCTCCATGGCGATGCGACCGGCTTCGAATGCATAGTGGAAACAGTCGCTGGGCGACGATGCCGCTACGACCACAACCGGACACTCGCCGTTTCGTCCGTAGAGAGCCTGCACGAGGTCGCTCTGTTCGGTTTTTGTCGGCAGACCTGTTGAAGGTCCACCACGCTGTACGTCAACCACAACCAGCGGTAGCTCGGTCATGACGGCCAATCCTAACGCCTCACTTTTGAGTGAGAGTCCCGGGCCGGAGGTCGAGGTGACGGCAAAGTTGCCGGCAAAAGCGGCTCCGATTGCCGTGCAGATACCGGCGATTTCATCTTCGGCTTGCACGGTCTTCACCCCTAAATCTTTTCGTTTAGCCAACTCTTCGAGGATAACCGTTGCGGGGGTAATGGGGTAGGAGCCGCAGAAGAGCGGTAAATTTGCCTTCTCGGCGGCTGCACATAGTCCCCAAGCTGTGGCGACATTGCCGCTGATGGAGCGATAGGTTCCCTTTTCGAGCGAAGCCGGAGCCACGGCATAGGTATTGCCGAATTGGTGCGTGTTGGCCGCGTAGTTGTATCCGGCTTTGATCGCCAGTTTATTGGCCTCGGCAACGGCCGGATTTTTCTTGGCGAATTTCGTATCGAGATAGCGCATGGCATACTCTTCGGGACGGCTGTACATCCAGAAACAGATGCCTAATGCGAACATATTCTTACATTTAATGACGGCTTTATTGTCGAGTCCGCTCTCTTTCAACGCTTCGCGAGTCATGCTCGTGATGTCGGGAACGATGACGTTGTACTCATCGAGTTTAAGCTCGGCCAGCGGATCGAGAGTCGCGAATCCGGCTTTTTTGAGGTGTTCCTCGGTGATTGAGTCGCCATCAATAATCACCGTAGCACCGGTTTTCAGCCATTTGCGATTGGCTTTGAGTGCCGCAGGATTCATAGCCACCAGCACATCGCAGTAGTCGCCGGGGTTTAGTTCGCGGTGATCGCCGAAGTGAACCTGAAAACCCGATACGCCGGCTACTGTTCCTTGTGGGGCGCGGATTTCGGCGGGGTAGTCAGGGAACGTTGAGATCCCATTACCGAGCAGTGCCGAGGTGTCGGAAAAGAGCGTGCCCGTGAGCTGCATCCCATCGCCCGAATCGCCCGAAAAGCGAATCACGACATCTTGCAACTCCCGTACGTTGTTTTGTTCCATGTCAAATCTGATTAGTGGGTTTTAACAATAACACAAATATATAACTTTATTGTCAGATTATACCCGAATCTTCTAAAAAATTGACGATTCGTAATTTTTAGCTCCTCTGTAATTAAAATGAATTTTTTTTAATAATTCAGATGTTCCTTTGCTGTATTTTTAAATTGGCGTATTGACGGCGTATCGGCGAACGGTTCTCTTGGGCGGGTCAGGTAAATAATAAATCCGCCCAGCGGATGCTGAACGGATTTACTCTTTGTGGGGATGTGCTGTCTATTGCGGCTGTTTGCCGATGTAAGCCAATATGCCGCCATCGACATAGAGCACATGTCCGTTGACGAAGTCGGAGGCTTCGCTGGCGAGGAAAATAGCCGGCCCCATCAGATCTTCGGGCGTTCCCCAGCGTGCGGCAGGTGTCTTCGCCACGATGAAGGCATCGAACGGATGGCGTGAGCCATCGGCCTGCTTTTCGCGGAGTGGAGCGGTCTGCGGTGTAGCGATGTACCCCGGGCCGATGCCGTTGCATTGGATGTTGTATTCGCCATACTCCGATGCGATGTTGCGCGTGAGCATCTTCAAACCTCCTTTGGCTGCTGCATAGGCCGAAACTGTTTCGCGTCCCAGTTCCGACATCATCGAGCAGATGTTGATGATCTTGCCGTGTCCCTTTTTAATCATCGACGGAATAACGGCCTTCGATACGATGAAGGGGCCGTTGAGATCAATGTCGATCACTTGGCGGAATTCGGCTGCCGTCATCTCGATCATCGGGATACGTTTGATGATTCCGGCGTTGTTGACCAGAATGTCGATCACGCCTACCTCTTTTTCGATCTGTGCCACCATGGCGTTTACCTGCTCTTCGTTGGTCACATCGCATACGTAGCCGTGGGCCGAGATTCCCGCTGCTTGATAGGCGGCTAACCCTTTATCGACCAACTCTTGTTTGATGTCGTTGAAGACGATCTTTGCACCCTGCTGTGCGTATGCCGTTGCCAGCGCAAACCCGATACCGTAGGAGGCTCCCGTGACGAGGGCAACCTTGCCTTCTAATGAAAAGTTTACCATATCGCTCTCTATTTTATAAGTTTTTATTTTAAATCGGTGATTTTGGAGAAATCCTGATCGCCGTAATCAAGGTTCTCACCGCCCATTCCCCAAATAAATGTGTAGTTGTGTGTGGCGGCGGCACTGTGGATCGACCATTCGGGTGATAGGACCGCTTGGTCGCCCTTCATCCAGATGTGACGGGTTTCGTCTACTTCGCCCATAAAGTGGCAGATAGCTTGATCTTCGGGTATTTCAAAGTAAAAATAGGCCTCCATGCGGCGTGAATGGACATGAGCCGGCATGGTGTTCCATACGCTTCCTGTCATCAACTCGGTCATTCCCATCTGCAATTGACAGGTAGGTAGTACCTGATTGACGAGCATCTTGTTGATGTTCCGGTCGTTCGACCCTTCGAGTGAACCCATGTGCGCCACCACCGCATCGCTCTTTGTTACCTTCTTGTCGGGATAGTTGCGGTGGGCGGTCAGTGAATTGAAGTAAAATTTGGCGGGATTTTTCGGATCTAAACTCTCGAAGGTCATCGCGCGATCACCCGATCCGAGGTAGAGAGCCTCTTTGAAATCGAGTTCAAAGCGTGTGTCACCGACTTTGACAACCCCTTTGCCTCCGCCTACTTGGTAGATGCCAATCTCGCGGCGGGTCAAAAAATAGGGGGCTTTGAGCGGGTCGATAGCTTCGAGCGGTAATACCTCGCCGGCAGGCATTGCTCCGCCTACGACCATGCGGTCGTACATCGAATAGACCATATTTACCTCGTTGGCCGTGAATATATTCTCGATCAGAAAATTGCGGCGAAGTCGTGTTGTGTCGTAATTTTTCGCATCTTCGGGATGCGCCGCATAGCGGATTTCGTAGTTCGTTTTCATGATTGCTATTTTGCTGCGTTATTTTTCTTTTGAATTGGATAACCAATTTAATTTCTGCAAAGATACTGAAAAAAATCTGTAATTGGTCACCCAAATGTCGATATTTTTATAAATTTTCGGCTTGTTTCTCGGTAAAGTGTCAAGTTGACGGCGCAAAAAAATCCCGCATCGTCAGGTGCGGGATTTTTTTTGCGCGATTATATCGGATTATTTTGTACCGAAGAGTTTCTCTTTCAGCGAGAAATTGTCGTATTCATCTTTGAGTGTGGCGATCAGTTCGCGAACCGATTGAATCTTTTCGGCACGCCATGCGTTTGATCCGCAGAAGGCATATCCGTTTTGGAGTTTGCCGCGGAAGGCATTGTAGAGAGCCAGCATGATGCAGTAGGGGCTGTGGGTGACGTCGCAGGTTTTGATGCAGTCAAAAGGACAGGCTTTCGGCCGTTTCAACCCCTCTTTGACCCGATCGAGGAACGAGTTGTGGATGGCACGGCCGGGCATGCCGACCGGACTTTGGATGATCTCGATGTCGCTCTGTTTAGCATCAATGTAGCTCTGTTTGAAGGCCGGTGAGGCATCGCACTCGTCGGTGGTGACGAATCGTGTCCCCATCTGTACCCCTTCGGCTCCCAAGGCCATGATGCGGTAGATGTCTTCTCCGGTGTAGACGCCACCTCCGGCAATTACCGGAATGTGGCAGTTGTGTTCGCGTTCGAAGGCGTGCACCTCGGCCACAATTTCTGGCACGAGCGTTTCCAACGCATAGTGTTCATCGGTGATTTGGTCGGCTTTATAGCCGAGGTGTCCGCCGGCTTTCGGCCCTTCGATGACGATCGCATCGGGGATGTACTTATACTCCGAGAGCCATTTTTGGCAGAGGAGTCTGGCGGCCCGCGCCGATGATACGATCGGTGCGAGTTTGGTCTTCGCGCCCTCGGTCAGAAACGATGGCAGGTTGAGCGGTAGTCCCGCTCCCGAAAAGATGATGTCGGCCTTCTCGGCAATAGCCGTGCGTACCATGTCGGCAAAGTTTGACATGGCCACCATGACATTGACACCGATGATTCCTTTTGAGGCCTCGCGTGCTTTGCGAAGTTCCTCTTTGAGACCCCAGATCGAGGCTTCGCGATAGTTCTTCGAGTAGTTTTTGTAGATGGCTCCCAATCCGGCTGACGAGATCACGCCCACGCCGCCTTGATTGGCTACGGCTGATGCAAGTCCCGAAAGAGATATACCCACGCCCATACCTCCTTGCACGATAGGAATGGCGGCGCATAAATTTCCGATTTTCAGTGATTTCATAAGATTTTAAGCGGCGGCAATTTGATGCTGCCGCTGCAAAGATAGTGCATTATTCCGAATTCCGATCGTTTATTTTAGGGCCTGCTGGATGGGCATCGACAAAAAAATCCGGCGATCTCGAAAGATCGCCGGATTCACTGAATAAAATGTTACAGAGGAACTACTTAACCTCTTTAACAGCAGCTTCTTCAACCGGAGCTTGTACCGGAATGTTTGCTGTGAAGACAACAAACTGATCTGCCGGAGTCTGGCAGAGCTCGCAAGCCTCGGCGGCTGTGGTTACATAGATGTTACCGCATTTGGGGCAGAGGTAGTAGGTCGTAGCCAGCGAGTCGGGAGTCGAAAGTCCGGCAAGTGTCTCGGCATAGATCTGTGCATGTTTTTTCTCTGCGTCCTGTGCATAGTTGAAGCTAACGATTGCGGTCTGAACCTTCTCCTCGGTAGCATCGTTGATGAAGCCCGGGTACATCGTTTCTGCCTCATAGGTTTCGCCGTCGATAGCAGCTTGCAGATTCTCTGCCGTGCTCTTTACTTCGAAGATACCCACGCTGTCCACGAAATCCGTTACGCCCAGTTCGGCCAAAACAGCCTTGTGGTTCTTGATGTGGATGGCCTCTGCCTCGGCGGTAGCCTTGAAGAGAGCCTCTACCGAATAAAGACTGTCTTGTGCAGCCTGTACGGCATATGCAGCATACTTGGCACTTGCCGTTGCTTCACCATTGATTGCAGCTTTCAAGTTAGCAATCGTCTTGTCGTGTTTGGGAGCGCACGAAACCATACCTACTACGGCAGCTGCCATCGTCAGGTAAAAGAATACTTTTTTCATAGTTGTTTTTATTAAAATTTGATTGTTAGAATAGCCAAATGTCATAAACGATCGAGCCACCGACCATGCCTGTCATGGAGATCGCCACAGCGGAGAGCAACAGAAAGAGCGTGTAGAGGTAAGTCCTGTTGCGGGCGGCCGGTTTTTTGCCGAATTCGAGCATTAGACCCACCACAGCAGCGATAAGCAGCATCACCGTAGCAGTCGAGGCGTAGACGATGTGTGTATCTTTCATCGTGGCGGCCAGTCCGGCAACGGGCTTGGTGAAGAACAGACCCGTAAGGATTGCACCCACGGCTCCCAGAGCGGCCAATACGGTCAGTGCGACTGAGCCGGTTTTCATCCACTCGCGTTTCAACACATACCACGTGGCATTGAACAGCAGGGCGACCAATGCAAGTGCGATCGGAAAGTGTACGATCATCGGGTGGAGGTGGTTCATATTCATCGTTTGTCTCTTTAAATAGCTTATTTCAGCGCGCAAATGTAGAACGAAGTTTGCAAAATTGTTCTCCAAAGTTGCAATATTTTCGAAAATTTTTTTATAGAGAGTGAAAAGAGGCCTTTGAGATGGTTTACGGCCCTATTCAAAATTTCATCATGTTCATGCTGCAATGCACATTTTCGCAAAAAAATCGTACCTTGCATCCTCGAATATGTTTTTTCCGACGCGGCTCTGCGACTCGGTTTAACAAATGGTGCGAAAGATATGCAGGAGGAGATTATCAAACAGCGGGTTCAACGCTGGATTGTCGTGTTGTCAACGCTTATTCTTGGGGGTAAGTTCTTGGCCTTCTATATGACCAACTCGGTCGGTGTATTGACCGATGCGATGGAGAGTATTGTCAATGTGGCGGCAGGGGCAATCAGTCTGTACAGCCTGCGCTGGGCGGCCAAGCCCAAGGATCGGGAGCATCCGTTCGGCCACGGTAAGATGGAGTTGATCTCGGCGTCGATCGAAGGGTTGCTCATCTCGCTGGCCGGTGGGTTGATTATCTATGAGGGTATCCAGCGTTTGTTTGCGCCGGCTGAGATCGAAAAGTTGGATGTGGGCATCTATGTGGTTGCGTTAGCCGGCCTGATGAACTATCTGATGGGGTGGTATAGTGTTCGCATGGGCAAAAAGTACCACTCGATTGCGTTGGTTGCCGGAGGAAAACACCTGCAATCCGACACCTACTCCTCGATTGGTTTGGTGTTGGGGCTTTTGGTACTCTATTATACCCACATTGCATGGATCGACAGCGCATTGGCTCTCATCTTCGGTGCAATTATCGTGGCAACGGGGATCTCTATTTTGCGTAAAACGGTGGCTAATCTGCTCGATAAAGCCGATGTAGATGTGCTGCGCAGTGTGGCGGCGTGTATCAAACAAAATCGCCGACCCGAATGGGTTGACATCCATAATGTCAAGGTGATTAAGTACGGTAGCTTTCTCTATGTGGACTGTGATCTGACCCTCCCGTGGTACTACAATGTATTAGAGAGTCATCGCGCGTGCGATGAGTTGAAACAGACGTTGATTGCGGAGTTCGGCGAGCGAGTGCAGGTGTCGATTCACTCCGATCCCTGTCTGATGCACCATTGCGGGCATTGCGAAGTGGTCGATTGCGCATCGCGTAAGTCGCCGTTTGTCGCCGTTGAAGACATTGATCTCTCCAACATCGTCCAAAGTGACGAAGAGCGCGGAGAGATCGGGGGAAACCTATAAGTACACCGTTGGCGGAACGGGGCGGGCTTACGGCTCATTCTGTCCCTCCTTTTAGCCTCTCTGCGGTTAGCGGATTGAGTTCATGCGAATGCTGGCCTTGACCAGCGCAATAGCACGGATGCGGTTGATCTCTATCTCCTTATCGGCATGGTGCGGGTTCTGACTCACCAACTTGACGTAACCCGTGCGATCGCTCTTTTGGATGTATTTGACCGTCACATACTCTTCGTCGTCGATATTGATCGAAAGCAGGTACATGTCGCCCCAAAAAATATCCTCTACGTTGTTCAGTTGCTTATAGAGTACGATGTCGCCGCTTTTAAGCAGCGGATACATCGAGTCCCCCACTACGTAAATCGCTCCATCACACTTCGGCAGATTGGGTATGTGGATATAGTTGATCGGTTCGCGCGAAGCTTGATCGGTGAATAGCGGAACCAAACCGGCTGTCCCCTCAATTGAGTAGAGCGGTACGCTTTGCAGCGGTAGTGCTCCATCTGTGCGCAGTGTGAAGGGCCGCAGATCGGGGTCGGCGTTGAACATGCAACCCTTTCCGCTTTCGAGCCATTCTGGGTTCACGTTCAAATCTTGAACTAAAATATGTCGGTTGCGCGATGAAAGACCGGCTTTTCCGGTTTCGATCATCGAAAGTGCAGCCTTGCCGATGCCAAGGCGTTGAGCTAACTGCTCTTGCGTCATCCCAAGATGCTTGCGTATCAATTTTACCCGATCGTTCATAATTTATTATTAGAAATTCCTATGTAAATTATTTAACTTTTGAGGTATAAAATTCAATAATTGAATATATCTTTGCGCTACAAAGTTAAACAATTTATTTCTATCTGCAAATTCTTTTGCTAAAAAATACGGATCAACTCATGGACTATTGTGTATCAATTGAACTTTATGAAGAGGTAGCCGCGCGTCTGCAAGATGCGATTGACGGCGGCAACTATTATTCCGGAACGCTAAATTTTCTCTTCGGAGAGATCGAATGGAGGTTTACGGCTTCGTTGATCGTCTATCGGGAGCGGTGTGAGCGGCCGGAGGGGGTTGAGTACCCTATTACCAACCTTGTGCCAGTATGGTGGGAGTTTCATACGGTGGGTGATCAGGGCGAGATGCTCAACGATTTTGAGCTTACGGCCTTGAAATGCTATATCTGTCTGTTGTAATCCGCAATAGTCTGCGATCTTTCGTTTCGGTCTTGTGGGTGCAGCACTGCCTGTCGAAACGATTCTATTAACCCGAAAATCCGCCTGTCGCGGTGCTGCGCAATGGGTTTT
Organism: uncultured Alistipes sp.; assembly: GCA_964404645.1. Lineage (GTDB taxonomy): Bacteria > Bacteroidota > Bacteroidia > Bacteroidales > Rikenellaceae > Alistipes. Next base: position 11,003 of record CAYOKU010000041.1, on the reverse strand, counting down.
CAAAATATGTTATCGGATGAAATCTAACACTCATCTCAACGCTGCGGAACAGAATTCCGCAGCGGTTTTTTTGCCGGACACAACTGTTCCGTCATTGGCTGATTTTGCCGGTCGTGTCTACCCTTTTTTGGAGTTGCAGCACTTCCACCGCACCTATTATCGGGTGCTCGAAGCCTTTGCCGCCGGCCGTATTCATCGGCTGATCGTCACCATGCCGCCACAACACGGCAAAAGTGTCGGGGCATCAACGCTCCTGCCGGCCTATCTGTTGGGACTGAATCCCGATGAGCGGGTGGCGATTGCCTCCTATTCGGGGGCTTTGGCTTCGAAGTTTAATCGGCGTGTACAGCGCATCCTCGACACGGCGGAGTATGCTGCGATGTTCCCTTCGACGACGATCAAGCAGGGCACCAAGCCGCCAAGTTACATCCGCACGGCCGATGAGGTGGAGATCATCGACCACCGCGGCGGCCTGCTTTCGGTGGGGCGTGAGGGGTCGTTGACGGGCAATCGCGTCGATACGTTTATTCTCGATGATCTCTATAAAGATGCCATGGAGGCCAACTCGCCGTTGATTCGAGCCAACTGCTGGGAGTGGTACACTTCGGTGGTGCGGACTCGTATGCACAACCGCTCGCGCGAATTGATCGTCTTCACACGCTGGCACGAGGAGGATTTGATCGGAACATTGCTTCAACGCGAACCGGTCGAGGAGTTGTGTTCGTGGTCGCAACTCGATGCGGGGCCTTCGAACGGGTGGTTACACCTCAATTTCGAAGCGTTGAAAAGTACGCCACCTACCGAGATTGATCCTCGCGAGTCGGGCATGCCGCTCTGGCCCGAACAGCATGGTGTGGAGCTGCTGACGGCCAAACGGCGGCTCGATCCTTTGCAGTTCGAGGCCATGTATCAAGGTCATCCCTCGGCGCGCGAAGGGTTGTTGTACGGATTGAATTTCGGTGAATATGACCACCTGCCACACGAAATTGTTCGTCGAGCCAACTACACCGATACGGCCGACACGGGCGATGACTACCTCTGTTCGTTGTCCTATGCGGTCGATGCCGATGGGGTGATTTATATCACCGATGTCGTCTATTCGCGCGATCCGATGGAGGTGACCGAGCCTTTGGTGGCCGAGATGTTTGCCCGTTCCCAAACGCGACAGGCAGCCGTTGAGAGCAACAACGGTGGTCGCGGCTTTGCGCGAGCCGTGCAGCGTCAGGCTCCCGATGTGCGTGTGGAGTGGTTTCATCAAAGTGCCAATAAGGAGGCGCGTATCCTTTCGCACTCGGCCACGGCGTTGCATCTGATTCGTTGGCCGCGCGGTTGGAACCTCCATTGGCCGGAGTTATACGCTCACCTGACCACCTACCGCCGTCAATTTCGCACCAACCACTGGCACGATGCCGCCGATGTGGTGACCGGCATTGTCGAACGTGAGGTCACCGACCGCGGCCGCCGAAAAGTACGAGGGGTGCGGTTTATGGGAAGTTGAAAATTTTATGGGGCGGGATTTGGCGTTTGCCGATTATTGTATTATATTGTAAACCAAAAACAAATTTAATCATTTGGCCCGATATTGCTTATTTTATAAATATGAAATATTCTCTTTTGATCTTGTTTGTTTTTCCTCTCTTTGTCTTTGCGCAACCGATGATCCGCGGTCGTGTGGTCGATGCCGCCAACGGAGAACCGTTGTTCTATGCCACGGTAGCGTGTTATGAGGGGAAGTCGGCGTTGCGAGCCGTGACAACCGATCGAAGCGGCCATTTCGGAGTGCGTGGCGGTGAAAAACAGGAGTGCCGCATCGTGACCAGTTGTGTGGGTTATCTGACCGATACGCTTCATGTGCGGTTGACGGATGAGCCCGAATTTGAAGTCGGCGATGTTAAACTGCGCGCCGGTGTTGAGATCAACGCCGTGGAGATTCAAGGTCAAAAACCGCTCTTCGAGCAACACGACGACCGCTATGTCTACAACGTATCGGCCGACCCCGAAGCCAAACGGTTGAAGATGTTGGAGATGATGCTCAAAGTGCCGTTGCTCGAAATTCGGGAGAACGGTAAAATTACCTATCTGGGCAAAGATGATGTACAGATTCGGGTCGATGGCGAGCAGCATGAACTCATCAGTGTCGGTAAACAATATGTCATGAATTTTCTGCGAGCCGACCTGATGAATCAGATCGAGATCATACCTCCCGGATCGCCCGAATATAACAACGACAAACCAATCCTCAATATCCGAACCGCACGCCGCATCCCCAACGGCTTTGCTCTGCAACTCATCGGTAGCGGCGACACGAACAACAGTTGGAGCGGCGGTGTCGATTTTGTGTCGAAGATCCGCGACCGTGTGATTTTCGGCATGGGCTACAAGTTGACCTATGCCGATGCACCCGATCTGCACAGCACCCTGCGGCGAGAGATCACCAACGGCGATCAACTCTCCGAGACGCAGCAGACGCATGCGACCAACGGATCGGATCAACTCCGCCACAACTTCAACCTGCGGGCAAGCACCAAAGTGCTGGGTAATCCGTTTCGTCTCGGCCTCTCGACCTCGTTGGGCGAAAATCATCGCGTTGTACACAATAATCTGATACGCAGTGATGCCGCCGGAACCGAATTTTTGCAACAAAATACCCGGACGAACGGAACGACCCGCACCCGCCCGCGGCTGAATGCCGATGCCGCCTATTTGCATAAATTGGGGAGCGGTTATTGGGCCGAGTACGGATATACGCTGACCGACAGTCGGAGCGAGAACGACAGCCGTTCGAAAACGCTCTTTTCGGACAATCGACCTTTTCAGGAACGAATCTCCGAGAGTACGACCGGAACGCGCGAACACCGAGCGGCGATCGCGGTGCGAAATCGCTTTGAGGGTGGAAAAATCAAACCGCATCGGTTTTTGGGTACGCTCTCCTATGTCGATCGTAAATACACCAACGTAGCCGAGCGCATGCGTTGGGATGCGTTGGCGATGGATTATCAGCCCGACAACTCCTACAACGCGGGGTTAAACTACGTGCAGCGCGTGGCGGCGTTGAGCGCGGTCTACTCCTATTTTAGCAGGGGACTTCAATTTAGTTTCGGGGCGAATGCCAATTATGAACAGAGCCGCGGTGCATTCGAAGGAGGATCGACAGCGTCGGTACTTTATGAAAAGGTGAATCTATTGCCCCGAACATCAATCAATTATCGGTTTAACAAAAAATGGAACATGAGCATGGGCTACGACATGAGCGTTTTGCGTCCCGATTTTACAATGCTCAACTCCTATGTCGATGAAACCGATTCGATGAATCTTCGCATGGGTAATCCGCGGCTCAATCCCGAACGGTCGCACAACGTGCGCCTCGGATTGAATCGTGTCTTTGTGCAGGGGCGTCGGGCGATCTTCTTCGACCTGCTCTACTCGCATATCGGCCGTGCCATCGAACAGATCACCGCGGTTGACGCCCATAGCGGTATCTCGACCACGACTTACGACAATGTGGGTGTGCGCAACAACTTTACCGCTAAACTCACACTTTGGGGTCTTGTCTCCACCAAATGGTGTAATTGGGGCGGCGAAGTGGCCTATAATTATGTCGATTACAACAGTCGCAATACGCAGAGCCGCATGGTCGGTTCGCAGCATGCCGTGGCAGCGCAAACGACCTTGCGGTTGAGTTTGTGGCGAGGGGCGTGGTTGGGAGGCAGCTATCAACTCTCTTCCGATGTCGGATCTCCGCAGAACGGTGGCGTGAGATATACCCACTCCTGCTCTTTTAGGCTGGATCAGACCCTTGTCCGCAACCGATTCTACCTCTCGGCGTGGATCGATAATCCGTTCGAGTCGCACCGCTATATTGCCAGTTCGCTCTGGGGCGAAAACTACCGCTCGTACAGCCGTCAGGAACGCCGTGGCCGCATCTTTGGCATCAGTTTGATCGCTAACTTCGGCCGTTTCCGTGACCGAATCAACGAGGGTTCTGCTGCCGCCGATGATCGTAGCCGCGCGTTGCTCCCCGATCATTCGATGCATTGAGTCGGCGTTGCGTTTGACCGATGTGGTTCGTGAAATGATCCGTGTATCTAAATCGTGTGATCGACTATTTTTCGAAATGCTGGTAATCTTTGCTGCTTGTCCAACTTCCGCCCCAAACGAATCCGTGGCGGATAAACTCTTTGTAGCAGAGATCGGTCGTGTCAATTTTGTAGGGGAAGTCGGCTGCACGATCGGTGTATGGAGCACCCGATGCGGGGCTGACAAAAACTTTTTCGCCCGTCTGTTTTACATACGGATTGTAGAGCGGATTGATATCAATTGCCAATCCCTGACTGTGTTTTGAGAGGCGTTTGGTTCCGGCAATAAATCGGAAATTAAACGCGGAGGAGTTATTCTCCTCCATCGAACGCACATCATCGGCTTGGTAGCGATCAATCAACACCATGCGCTCAATGGGATAACGCGCCTCGAACAACGTGCGCATGATCTCAATGAGATCTCGGCTGATTGATCGGTGGCAAATCAGCTCTCCGGTTAATATTCGTCCGTTCAGATCGTAATGCAGTACGTTCACATAGCGTAACTCGTCCAGAGGAATCGTGCACTCTTTTTTGTACGAAAGCCCCTCGATTCGCCGATATATAGTCGAGTCTATCTTCTGTTCGGCGAAACAGTTGTCGTAGCCATATTCTTCGATTGTTGCACGGGAGATAGGTTCTCCGGCGATCCATTGTTTTGATGCACTGTGCTCGTTGTGTCCGAATTCTGGGGGCGTTGATGCCGGGCTCATGGCAAGAAAAAATGCAAGGAACAGAAACATGTTTTTTTCGTCAGTATTTACCTTATAACTCTTCTAATCGGGCTACGGGCGATACATCGAGCGAAGAAAATTCGTTCTGCTGATAGCGGTAGTAGCCGGCCATGGCAATCATGGCGGCATTGTCGGTGGTGAATTTGAATTCGGGAAGGAAGGTGCGCCAACCGCGGCGTTTTCCGGCTTCGGTGATTCCGTCGCGAAGACCTGAATTGGCCGAAACACCTCCTGCGATGGCAATATCCTTGATCCCCAGATCTTTCGATGCTTTGGTGAGTTTGTCTAACAGGATCTCTACGATGGTCGTTTGCAGCGATGCGCAGAGGTCGGCTTTGTGCCGTTCGATAAAGTCGGGGTCGGTTGCCACGGCATCGCGCAACGTATAGAGAAATGATGTTTTCAACCCCGAAAACGAATAGTCGTAGCCTTCCACGCGAGGACGGGCAAATTGGAACGCCTTTGGATCGCCCTCTTTGGCCAATTTGTCGATCACGGGGCCACCCGGATAGGGGAGTCCCATTACTTTGGCACACTTATCGAAGGCCTCTCCTGCGGCATCATCAATCGTTGTGCCGATAATCTGCATTTCGAGCGGAGAGTCGACACGCACGATCTGCGTGTGTCCGCCGCTGACGAGCAGACAGAGAAACGGGAAGTTCGGGTGGGGAAGTTCTCTGTCCGTTAAGTCGATGAAGTGCGAGAGGATATGGCCTTGCAGGTGGTTGACCTCGACCATCGGGATATTGCGTGCAATCGACAGTCCTTTGGTAAACGATACTCCGACAAGCAGAGAGCCGACCAATCCGGGGCCGCGAGTGAAGGCAATTGCATCTAACTCGTCCGGTGTAATGCCGGCCTCTTTGAGGGCGGTGTCAACGACCGGAATGATATTCTGCTGGTGGGCACGTGAAGCGAGTTCGGGAATTACGCCTCCGTATTTGATGTGAACAGCTTGCGATGCAATGACATTCGATAGCAGTACATGGTTGCGTAAAACGGCGGCGGAGGTGTCGTCGCACGAAGATTCGATGCCAAGAATTGTAATATCCATGCGGGTTTTTCGTTATTCTTAACTAAATTTAGTTAAATTTGCAGGTTATAACACTTGATTTGTGCGCAAAGTTATAAAAATATTGGGAAAGGTGTTATCGGCAATCATATTGTTGCTGATATTTATTCCCTTGCTGCTCTCTGTGCTGCTCGACATTCCGGCGGTGCAGAATCTGGTGGTACATAAGGCTGCGCGTATTGTTTCCGAAAAACTCGGAACGACCGTCAGTATCGGTCGCGTTGATATCGGCTTTTATACAAAAGTAAAAATACAAGATTTCTACGTGGAGGATTATCAGCGCGATACGTTGCTGTTTGTCCATAAACTCGATGCCTATGTGACGGGATTCGGTATCTTCGGCGGGGGTATTCAATTGAATCGAGCCGAGATCGGCGGTGCTAAATTTTACCTGCGGCAGGCTCCCGACGGAGAGATGAACATCAAACAGATCATCGATCGCATGTCGAACCCCAACGGGGAGAAGAGTGGCAATTTCCGACTCTCATTGAAGAAAGCGGCGATCGAGGATCTCGACTTTTGTCTTGAACGGCTCGAACGCCGTAATCCCGAATTCGGGATCGACTTCGGCCATATGCACCTCTACAACATGACGGCGCGTGTCGATGATTTCACGATTGACGGCGGTGCAATCTATACTACCATTGCGGCTCTCTCGGCGCACGAGCGGAGCGGTTTTGTACTCAATCACCTCTCCGGCCGATTCTATATGACACAGGGCTGTCTTGGCTTTGAGGATGCGCATATCGTCACCGAACGGTCGAATATCTCGCTGCCCTATATCTCGTTGGTGGGGAATTCGTGGTCGGAGTATAAAGATTTCATCGGGCAGGTTGAACTGAACGGAGCCTTGCGCAACACCTCGGTCTCTACCGATGATATCGCCTACTTCGCCCCTAAACTTCGCGACTGGCACATCGACTTTTCAAACATTGATGTCGAGATTACGGGCGTTGTCTCCGATTTCACAGGAAAGATCCGCAGCATGCGTATCGGCAAAGAGAGTTATCTGACTGCCGATGCTTCGATCAAGGGGTTGCCCGATATCGACAAAACTCACTTCGATTTGATGATCCCGCGTCTGCACTCTACGGCGAGCGAGGTGGAGCTTTTTGCGCGAAATATTGCCAACAAAGAGTTGTCGGCCAAATTGATGGAGATGATCGGTAATTCGGGACAGATCAATTTGGCAGCTCGTTTCAAAGGGATGCTCTCATCGTTCGACATGCAGATGGGCGTTCAGACCGATGTGGGCGAGATGTCGTGCAACCTGCGTATGAAACCCTACCGCAAGGGGTTGAGCAGCGTGCGTGGGGATGTTGAAACTCGCAATTTGAAGTTGGGCGATCTGCTGGGTAACCGCAACCTGTGGGGCGAGGCATCGCTTTCGGCCTATGTCGACGGCGTTGTCGGTCGAGGCTATGCCGATGCCAATGTGGTGGGAAATATTGCCAAATTGGAGTTCAACGGATATCGTTACGACTCGATTCGGCTGGACGGTCGTATGCTCAATCGTGAGTTTGACGGCGTGATCTCGGCGCGAGATCGCAACCTCGATTTTGATTTCAAAGGTTCGGTCGATCTGAACGACTCTGTGCCGCGTTACGACTTTACGTTTGATTTGCGTCATGCCGATCTGGCCGCACTCCATATTAACCGCCGCGACTCTGTGTCACTACTCTCGGCGCATCTGGTGGCGCGTGCCAGCGGTCGGTCGTTGGACGATATGAACGGACGTGTGCAGGTGACCGATGTCGACTATCATTACAACGATAAGGAGCTGAAAACTTCGAACATGACACTTACGGGGGAGAATTCGGCCGACAGTAAATTTATCGAACTTCATTCCGATTTTGCCGATGCTACGTTCCGCTCGAAAACCAGCTATCGCGAGGTCTTTGCCTATTTGCAACAGAGTGCATGGCGGTATTTGCCGATGTTGCGTAAAAACACCGAACACGATGCAGCCGTTGTGCGCAAATCGGGTGCGATCAACGATTATTCGTTGCTCTCGGTCGATATTCGCAAGTTTAATCCGGTGGCCGATGCCGTTTCGCCCGGCTTGCAAATTGCCGATGGCTCCTCATTGCGGCTGCTTTTCAATCCGGCCAGCGACCAACTCTCGCTCAAAGCGACCTCCGAATATATCGAACGAAAACGGATGCTCGCGACTCGCTTGAATGTCAATGCCACGAACCGTGGTGACTCGCTGACACTCTACGCCTCGGCCGAAGATCTCTATGCCGGAGCTCTTCACTTCCCGCAACTCTCCGTTTCGGGAGGAGCGAAGATGGGACGGATGGAGGTGTCAGCCGGATTCAACGACACAACCCGTCACATTTCGGGTCGATTGGGGCTGCGAGCCGGAATTATCAATGAGCATGGTCCCAATGGCCGAATGGTCGATTTGCAGATCATGCCCTCGCACTTCACGCGCGGTGACAAGACATGGCAGATTTTTGCCTCTAAAATTTTGCTCGATACGACACAGATTGTGATTGATCGCTTTTTCGTGATGAACCGCGAGCAGGAGTTGATCGTCAACGGTATTGCCTCGCGCAGCCGCAACGATTCGGTAACGCTCAAATTGCGCAATTTCGATCTGGCTCCCTTTACGCAGGTTATCGAGCGTATGGGTTACGTGGTTGAGGGGCGCACCAATGGCGAGGCTTCGATGAAGTCGGTGTTGAGTCGTGGCGAATTTACGGCTGATATTCTTTTCGATAGTGTTGAGGTGAACAATATCCCCGCACCGCCGATGCAGTTGCGGTCGGGGTGGGACTTCGCACGCAACAGAGCCGGTGTGACTGTGACCAATCGAATGACGCAGGATACGCTGATCCGAGGTTTCTATGCTCCCGATCAGATGCGTTATTATGCGCGGATGAGTGTCGATAGTCTTCATTTGGGGCTGCTTGACCCCATTATGTCGGGGGTGATCTCATCGACCGAAGGACGTGCTAATGTCGATTTAGTGTTGCAGGGGCAGCGAGCCGAGGCCAATCTTTCGGGGACGATCAATGTTCAGGGGCTGAAAACAACGGTGGATTATACGCAGGTGACCTATTCGATGCCTCGTGCTACACTCCAAGTGTACAACAACCGTTTTCAAGCGGTCAATGTTCCGATCTATGATCCGGACGGAAACAGCGGTCGTTTCGACTTCGATATGAGCCTGCAACACCTTTCGAACATCTCCTACGATGTGCGGATTGCCCCACGCCAGATGTTGGTGCTCAATACGACGAGTAAGGATAATGAGCTTTTTTACGGCAAGATATTCGCTACGGGACAAGCCCGAATATCGGGCGGAAAAGGGGCAGTCAATATGGATATATCGGCCTCCACGGATGACCATTCATCCATTTTTCTGCCGCTTTCGGACAAAGCGAATATCTCCTATGCCGATTTTGTCACCTTCGTGCAACCGCGCAACGAGGATGCCGAGGATGAGTTGGCACGCCGCAAGAAGATGTTCGAACGAAGAAAGAGCAAACAGGTGTCGGCCAGTAGCCGAATGACGATCAATTTGTCGCTTGATGTGCGGCAAAATCTGGGTGTGGAGCTTTCGGTTGCCGGCAATGCCGTGAAGGCTCGCGGTGAGGGACAGCTCAATATGCAGATCAGACCGCAGTCGAATGTTTTCGAACTTTATGGTGATTATACCATCTCGGAGGGAAGTTATCTCTTCTCGTTGCAGAATCTTATCACCAAGCCCTTTACTATCGAAAACGGATCAACAATTGTCTTTACCGGTTCGCCGATGGAGTCGCTGCTCAATATCAATGCGATCTATAAACTTAAAGCTTCGTTGCAACCGTTGCTGCAAAGTACGGCGGGGAATCTGGCTGGCGACCGTTCGGTTCCTGTGGAGTGTGTGATTCACCTCGGAGAACGGTTGTCGAATCCGGCGATTACGTTCAACGTGCGTGTGCCGGGGCTTGATCCCGAAATGCAGACGGTGGTCAGCAACGTGCTTTCAACGCCCGAAACGATTGATACGCAATTCTTGTCGTTGCTGGTTTTCAATAGTTTCATGCAGGAGAGTAATGCTGCCGCAAGTTCCAATATGGGCGCGTCGGTGTCGGCGGCTACCGGTCTTGAATTTCTCTCGAATATGTTGAGTAATTGGCTCTCGAACAGCGATTACAACATTGTGATTCGTTATCGTCCGAAGACCGATCAAGCCAGCGATGAGGTCGATTTCGGGCTATCGAAAAGTTTGATCAACAATCGACTGTTTGTCGAATTGGAAGGTAACTATCTGATTGATAATAAACAGGCGGTCAATAGCTCGATGTCGAACTTTATGGGCGAAGCCTATATCACCTATTTGATTGATCGGGGCGGAACGCTCAAAGCAAAAGCGTTTACCCAGACGATTGACCGTTTCGATGAGAACCAAGGTTTGCAGGAGACCGGCCTCGGAGTCTATTATAAGGAGGATTTCAACAATTTCCGAGATCTGCGCCAACGAGTCAAAGAACACTTTACCAATAAAAAGCGAAAAGCACAGCGTATCGCCCGTCGAACCGCCCGTGCCGCCGACCAAGCTGCACAAGTAGAGCCGGGCGACAGCACTTCGTTTATACGCACGGATAAACAGAAGAGCAAACCATAAAAAAAACAAAACGACAAACAAACATAATTAAACGCATTAACTACTATGATTACATTTTTGCAGGCTGCCGAGGCGGTAGCCGTGAGTGAAGAAACACGTATGGGCTTGTGGGAGCTTTTCACCAAGGGTGGTTGGCTGATGTGGCCGCTATTGCTGTTGGGTGGGGTGACGATCTTCATCTTCGTCGAACGCTATATGGCGATCCGCAAGGCATCGGTGATGGATATGAACTTCATGAATCGTATTCGCGACTATATTTCGGATGGTAAAATTGCGGTGGCGGTCAACCTCTGCAAGAAGACCGATACGCCGATTGCCCGCATGATCGAGAAGGGTATCGAACGCATCGGTCGTCCGATGAGCGATGTGCAGACCGCGATTGAGAATGTGGCCAATCTCGAAGTGTCGAAGCTCGAAAACGGACTTCCGTTTTTGGCAACAATCGCCGGCGGTGCACCGATGATCGGTTTCTTGGGTACGGTGACACAGTACGGCGTGAC
>CAYOKU010000040.1:0-22085 GCA_964404645.1 uncultured Alistipes sp. | reverse complement strand
GTAAGTTTCAAACCTCTTTGTAAGAACCGTTATTTCTCAAACGCGGATGCAAAGGTAGCGACTTTTTTCGAACCTGCAAGTCTTCCGCAATCTTTTTTTGAAAAAAGGTTCCTTTTTTATGAAAATAGCTTCAAAAAGCCGTTTATACCTTTTATATATATAAGGGCGGCACTCTTCAAAGAGATACCGCCCTTATAACCGATCGGGAATATACTACAACCAGCCGCCGTTGGTTGCCAGAGCCGGACGTGCCACGATAGCAAATTCGCGGGTGATTTCGCTCTCCCCGACTTTTGCCACGACACGCACCAAAGATGTTCCGCTTCTTGTCGCTGTAAGCGTCATTTGTGAGCCGCTGATCGTCGGATTGCTCGTAGCCCCTATATTGGATGCAGTGAGAAGGGTTGCCGAAGAGAGGGTAATTTTAGCAGCTGACCCACCAAAGTAATTCGACAGTGCAACTGTTGCGGCTTCGCCCGTCTTCACATACAGTGCAGGCGTTCCTTTGATTGCCAACAGGAGCTTCAAGGCATCGACACAGCCACCGCCCATTTTGTTGGAATAATTTGACATAGTCAACGTCACAGGACGACCAGATTCATTCGTAAAGGTTTTCGAGCCGGTAAAATTCGCATCAATGCCATAAACCGAGCTCAACAACAACGCTTTGAACTCCTCTGCCGTAAATTTTTTACCAAGTTGCGCCGCATAGGACAGCCCCAACGCAGCGACACCCGACACATGAGGGCACGCCATAGAGGTTCCCTGCATAAATTCGTAACCAAACCAATCCTTATTAGCACTGTCGGTTCGTCCATCCTTAAAGGCGATCGATGCATCGTTCAAAACCACGCTCAGCACCTGCGAATTGGCTCCATAGTTTTTGCCACTGGTTGTTGCGCCCATCGTTGCGTCGCCCCCGGGAGCTGTTATATCAATCCACGAACCATAATTGGTGTAATAGGCCGGCTGGAAATTCCAATCCATCGAGCCAACCGCAATTACCGGTTTGTAGGCTGCCGGCCATGTTTTAGCATCGCGCATGGTATCGCCTGAATTACCTGCGGCAAAAATCACGAGTCCCCCAGCCAAGGGAGCATCGGGAAACTTCGGGTTACGCGAACCGGCATTGTTGATAAAGTAATCAATACCAGCTTTCAACGATCCCAGATAGGAATTCCAATAGGATTCGTTAACATCGTCATCATACCCCCAGCTATTTTGTGCGATAATCGCGCCGTGGTCGGCCGCGTAGACAAACGCTTCATAGTTGGCATCGTAATTTTTAGCCTCTGTTCCATAACCCATGATCTGACACGACATCACCTTCACACCGCCACTTCCGTTTTTGCCGCCGGCGATGCCGCAAACTCCGATATTATTGTCGTTCACAGCGGCAATCGTGCCCGCAACGTGCGAGCCGTGATCCGCGTAGGAATATTGATACCCCACCTCTTCTTGGGGATTATAATTGAATGATTTCCAATCCAAAGTCGGTACATTCCCGTAGAAGTTATAGCCATTTGTCCCTTTGGTTTGCGGGTCGATGGTATTCGTCCAAATATTCGCAGCCAAATCGGGGTGAGTGGTCTGTATCGGTTCATCGAGCACGGCAACCACGATGCGCGAATCACCCGTACAAAACTGCCACGCATCATATAGGTCAATATCCGCACCGGCGCGCATCTTCGAGAAAACTGTCGTACCGCCCAGAAAGGCAGGTCCCGCATTTTTGTAATGCCACTGATAAACCAGCATCGGATCGTTCATCGGAGATCCGGCTCGCGTTGCCACCTGCTCGTTGGGCAAACGCAAACGATTGAGAACCGGGCGTGGTTTGATCGGTTTGTACTCTCTGGTAAACTCCACCACCGAGATGCAACTATCCGCGGCAAGTAATTTGCCAACGGTTTCAAGCGACAACTGCTCATCAAAATAGATGCGGTACCAAAGATGTAGGCCGGCTGCGCGGTGTTGCTCTTCGAAAATTGCATCGTAGGCAATGATTCGCTCAAAACGATCTGCTCCGATCTTATTGAGTATCTCATCGGTCAACACCAATCCGGAGCGCGTGGCCGACCCCGAACGGGTAACACGCATCGCCTCCACTTTATCGGCAGCCTGATCGGTCAACTTCACCGCAATCGTACCTTGTACGGCTCCATCGGCGCGGCCAACCACTGCTGCCTGTTTGCGACCCTCGGTCTGCATCTCGTCCTTCGCACACGAAAACGCCACTAAGGAGAGGAAAACTAATAATAATCTCTTCATACATAATCCCATTAAACATTTCAAAGGTATATTTTTTTTTGTTTCCCAACGATAAGATCACCTAAAAAAACGAACTTCCGTCAAAAAACAAGATTTTTTACTACTTTTGTTGCACGAATAAATGCATCTATGAATTTCAAGAAAATAACACTACTGATCGCCTTGCTGTTGATCGCGGATCAAGCTCTCAAAATCTGGATCAAGACCCACATGGCACTCGATGAATCTATCATGGTCTTTCCGGAGTGGTTTCAACTTCGTTTCATCGAGAATAACGGGGCGGCATTCGGCATGCATATCGCCTCCCGCGGCGGATTTGACTGGGGGAAATTGTTACTCGGTGTATTTCGAATTGCTATGGTCGGCGGTATCGGCTGGCTGATCCACCGCCTCAACCAACAACAAGAGAAGACTCCCAAGGGGGTCATCGTCGGATTGGCACTGATTATGGCGGGTGCTTTGGGTAATATCATCGACAGTGCATTCTACGGATTGATTTTCTCGGCATCGACCCCCGTCCAGGTGGCGCACTTGGGCGGACACTATGCCGGATTCATGATGGGAAAGGTCGTTGATATGTTCTACTTCCCCCTGTTCCAATGGAACGGAGTCCCCTCTTTTCTGCGTTTTTTGGTCGATAGCAACAACTACTTTTTCGGAGCAATCTTCAACCTTGCAGATGCCTATATTTCGGTAGCAATGGTCTATTTACTTCTGTTCCAATATAAGTTCTTCAACAAGTAGTTTTTTTGCTTCAAAAGAGTTGGAGATTTCGAAAAAAGCATTACCTTTGCATCCACAAAACCGAAATGCCCAGGTGGCGAAATAGGTAGACGCGCACGTTTCAGGTGCGTGTGCCGAGAGGCATGCAGGTTCGATTCCTGTCCTGGGCACTGAAAGCAAAAAGCGTTGAATTCATAAATTCAACGCTTTTTCGCTTTTTTGCGAACCGACCACCCAAAATGGCCCAAGGCATCGCCCAAGGCGAAATACTCACCGTGGGAGTAGACAATCGGATCGGCCTGTTCGAGACAAAACCGGCCGCTCTGCTGATCGATATAGGCCTCATCAACCTGCACTCCAACCACCTCCGCCAGAAAAAGGTCGTGCGATCCCAACGGAATAATCTGTTGCACCCGACACTCGATATTTACGGGGGACTCCCCCACTATCGGAGCAGCCACCTGCTGAGCCGGCACGGGGGTCAGCTTCATCTCCTTGAACTTATCGAAATCACGTCCCGATCGCACTCCGCACCAATCCGTAGCACGAGCCATGCTGCGTGTCGTCAGGTTGATCACAAATTCACCCGTCCGTTTGATGATCTCATAAGAGTGTCGTTCGGGACGGATCGACACGTAACACATGGGGGGTGCGGTGCAGATCGTACCCGTCCATGATACGGTCAGCATATTATACTCCTCCGGTGTCGCACCGCAACTGACCAACACGGCAGGCAACGGATAGATCACCGTACCGGGTTTCCACGATTGTTTCATAGCTTACCTAAACTTATAGATACAAAGGTAACTGTTTTTTTTTACCTTTGCCTTATGCTATCTGATTTCATCCGCTATTTGGAGGCAGAACGCCGCTACTCTCCACTCACTGTACGCAACTATCGCCGCGACATTGAGCTCTTCGAGAGGTGGTTGTCTACGACCGGCCGACCGACCGATCCGGCAAAGATCACCACCGAAGCGATCCGCGATTGGATTCTTTTCCGGAGCGAGCATTCAAAACTGCATGCCGCATCCATCAATCGCGAACTCTCATCGTTGCGCGCTTGGTTCCGCTGGCTACTGCGCAGCGGCAAGGTCACCAAGGATGTAACCCACGCCGTAGCATCGCTCCGCACAGCTCATCGTCTACCGGCATTTGTTCCAGAAAGTCGCATGAGCCCGCTTATCGAGAACTGCGAAGAGGAGAGCAACGACTTCGAAACCGAGCGAAATTCCCTGATCATTCTCATTTTTTATACCTGCGGACTTCGGCTTTCGGAGTTGATCGGCATCGACCGTTGCGATTTTTCAGACAATTACACCTCGCTGCGCGTAGTGGGCAAAGGGGACAAAGAGCGGATAGTTCCGATCATGGAGTTCGTTCGCGAAAAAATATTAAGTTATCAAGCGTTAATTGAGCGGCAAAATATTTGCAATTCTACGGAAAAAGCACTATTTTTAACACAGAAAGGAGAACGAATATCCCGCAGCACGGTTTACCGCATCGTGCAGGCAGAGTTGGGAAGAGCTGGAGTGCAGGGGAAAAAAAGCCCGCACGTACTGCGCCACACATTTGCCACACACCTGCTCAACGGCGGCGCAGATATTCGCGAAATCCAAGAACTACTCGGACACGCATCGCTGCAAGCCACTCAGATCTACACGCACAACAGCATCGCCAAACTTCGAGAGGTCTACACGAAAGCCCATCCCCGTGGAAAGGGAGGCGTAATTAAAAAACTGTAAGGTTATGAACGTACAGATTCAATCCGTAAAATTCGATGCCGACAAACGACTGATCGAATTCATCGAAGCCAAAATGGCCAAACTCGACCGTTTCGCCGAACGCGCCATAGACGCCGAGGTGACTCTGAAAGTAGATAAAGACCCTGAGAAGGGAAATAAAATCGCAACAATCACCCTACGCATGCCGGGCGAAGATCTGGTAGCCTGCCACCAAGCCAAAAGTTTCGAGGAGGCAGTCGATGAGGCGATTGATGCGCTGAAACGACAAATCGATCGATTCAAAGCCAAAGAAAAGTAAAATTCCCACCAACCTTAAACCAAAACTAACTTTGTTGCGAGAGCCGCTCTATTCGAAGAGCGGCTCTTGCCACAATAAAAAAAAGGAACTTTTCAGTTTCTTTTCAGAATCTTCGCCTAACTTTGTTATATGAAGATCCTAATTATAGAAGACGAGCCATCGTTGCGAGAGATTATGGTACAGGCCTTAACCGCCGAACGATACATCGTGGAGCAGGCGGCCGATTTCCACTCCGCCCATGAAAAAATTGGCGTATATAACTACGATTGTATCCTGCTCGACATCATGCTGCCCGATGGCAATGGGTTGTCGCTGCTCGAAGAGCTCAAAGCAGCGGGCAAACAGGAGGGGGTCATCATCATCTCGGCACGCAACTCGATCGACGATCGGGTGGCCGGATTGGAATTGGGGGCTGATGATTATCTGCCCAAGCCGTTCCACCTGAGCGAACTACATGCACGCATCCGCAGCGTGATACGCCGTCGGCAACACAGCGGAAATCTAACCATCGACTATGGTAATATTGCAGTCCTGCCCGACACCCACTCGGTTACCGTGCTTGGCGAGCCACTCGACCTGAGTCGGAAGGAGTATGATCTATTGATCTATTTCATCAATCGACACGGGCATCTGGTGACCAAAGAGCAGATTGCCGAAGCGGTGTGGGGCGACTATATCGACCAATGCGACAACTACGACTTCATTTACGCCCAGATCAAGAACCTGCGCCGCAAACTCGGTGCAGCAGGAGCCGACATCGAGATTCGAGCCGTCTACGGATTCGGGTATAAAATGGAAGAAAAGGCATGAAACTCACGTGGCGATTAACCGTTCGCATCTCGCTTATCATGGCGGTAATTCTGGCTGCATGGGCCATTCTCTTCCACCGTGCCATACTCGAAGAGGTCAACGATGAGACCGATGATGCGTTAGAGCTCTTTTCGGAGAAGCTCATATCGCGTGTTTTGCAGGGCGATACGCTGCCTACGGCGGCGAACGGCACAAACAACTCCTATTATATAAAGCCCGTCACGGCCGAATATGCAGCGACAAACCCACGCATGCGCTTCTCCAATGAATCTATTTTTATAGCTACGGAAGAGGAAGACGAGCCTTCGCGAGTATTACGCACGGTCTTCCAACGTGCCGAAGGTGACTACATGCTGTTGGTTGTCGCCACGCCGACCCTCGAAACCGAGGAGTTGCTGGAAGCGGTAACAAGTTGGATCATTCACCTCTTTTCGATACTGCTGCTCTCCACGGTGGCGGTCTGTCTTTGGGTGTTGCGCCACAGCATGCGTCCGCTCTATCGCTTGCTCCATTGGCTCGAAGACAACGACATCTCGCACAAGGCCAAACCGCTCGAAAATCCGACAACAATGTCTGAGTTCATCCGTTTGAACGAAGCCGTATTGCGCTATGCTTCGCGCAACGAAGAGCTCTACACACAGCAAAAACAGTTTACCGGCAACGCATCGCACGAGATACAAACCCCGTTAGCCGTCTGCAAAAACAGGTTGGAAATGTTGGCGGCAACGCAGCTCGATGAGAATCAATTGGGCGAGGTGCTGAAAATTCAGCAAACCATCGAATATATCTCCCGACTGAATCGGGAACTGTTGTTACTCAGCAAAATCGACTTCAGACAATTTTCCGATGCCACACCAATAGATCTCGCCGCACTGATTCGCAAAGTGGCCGAAGATTGCGGATTGGTATTTGCTTACCGGAATATTGCGTTGCAGATCGAGCTGACAACACTTTCGATCTCGATGAACGAAACACTCGCCACGGCTCTGGTGACCAACCTCGTCAAAAACGCATATATCCACAATTGCGACAACGGCGTAATCCGGATCACCCAGTCACTCAATGAACTCACCATCTCCAACACGGGCGATAGCTCACCGCTCGATCCTTCACAGATATTCGAACGTTTCTACCAAGGTAAGAAACGGGCCGGATCAACCGGTTTGGGTTTAGCGTTGGCAAAAGCCATATCCAACCAATATGGATTTATATTGAGCTATGATTATCACCACAAAATGCATCACTTTCGAATCATTTTTCGCTAATCGCTCTTTTTTCAGATTCTTTTCAGATTCACATCGCACCTTTGCAGTGTCACATTAAAAATGAAAGAACGATGAAAAAACTTATTTTAGCACTTTTTACAGCATCCTTAATTGCCGGATCGGCCTTCGCCGCAGACGACAAAGACCGCAGCGTCACCTTCGGAGAGTTACCCAAAAAAGCCCAGCAATTCATCAAACAACACTTTGCCGATGCAAAAATCTCCTATGCCCAACAAGACACGGATTGGTTTGACGGAGACTACACCGTGATGTTTACCGATGGCTGCAAAGTTGAATTTCGCAAAAACGGAGTGTGGAAAGAGATCGAGTGTCGCCGTTCGGAGGTTCCGGCCACCATCATTCCGGCAGCCATTCGACAATTCGTTGCACAAAGACACGCGACCGAAAAGATCACACAAATTGATTGCGACACACGCGGACATGAGGTCAAACTCACATCAGGCATCGAATTGATCTTCGACTCAAAATGCAATTTCTTGCGCTACGACAACTAAACAACAATAAAATTCTCAAAAGATGAAACAGTTCATTTTTGCAGCAGCCGTCCTTATATCGGTCGCCTGCTCGAACGAAGAGAACCCGCGTTCGAAAAACCAAGTCAGCGAGACGGCCAAAGAGGCCTTGATCGCAAAGTACCCCCAAGCCGCCGATGTAATATGGGCGAACAAAAACCAATATGTGATTGCAACTTTTTCGGCACCGATCACACGAGCCTCGCAGCGTATTCAAATGGATGCCTGGTTCGACAATGGCGGAGCTTGGTACATGACCGAAAGCGACATCACCTTCGATATGCTCCCCGCAGCGGTCAAAAATGCCTTTGCAGCAAGCACCTACGCAAAATGGCGTGTCGATGATGTCGATCTCATCGAGCGAAACGGAACCGAGGTGGTCTATGTCATTGAAGCCGAGAACAACAATCAGGAGGTCGACCTCTACTATTCACCCGAAGGCATACTTATCAAGGAGCTGATTGATGTCGATAGCGACCACGATTACGAGGAGTACATTCCTGCTCATCCGGCAACTCCGATTCAGACCTACCTGCAAACCAACTACCCCCAAGCGCGCATTTTGGAGATCGACAAAGAGGGCAGCTATACCGAAGTAGAGATTCTGGACGGTCGCGTAAAACGCGAACTACTCTTCAATGCATCGAATGCATGGCTCCGCACCAAAACAGAAATGCAACCCTCGGCGGTTCCCACAGCCGTTTCACAGGCACTCGCCGCTTCGGAATACGCTGATTACCGCATTGATGACGTCGATCACTACAAAACCCCCGATGCAGAATTCTACCGTTACGAACTCAAATCGAGCAACGGAGATCTGAAAATCGACATTACGCCAGCCGGTGTGGTGAGCGTAGTTGAAAGCGACCCTTCATCCGATGAAGAACATACAGGAACACTCAGCAAGACGATCACCGATTTTATTGCCCAGAAATATTCTGGAGCAAAAATCAAAGAGTCGGAATATAACAAAGGCTATTTAGAAGTAGAGATCTACCACGAACGCCGCGAGAAAGAGGTTCGTTTCACAGCGGCCGACAAATGGGTAGACACCTCATGGGATGTTCGTCGTTCGGAGCTACCGAAAGCGGTGACCGATAAGCTTGCTTCGGCCTACGCCTCCTACGAGATTGATGACATCGAATTCATCCAGACGGCAACGGGCGATTACTACGAGATTGAATTAGAGAAAAACGATCAAGAGATCACGCTGCACATTCGAGCAGACGGCTCCATCCAATAGAGTACTCATCTCCCCAAAAATAGGAGGCCACAGAACTTTCGTTCCGTAGCCTCCTATTTTTATGCGGAAAGAAGGGGATTCGAACCCCTGAAACCCTTTTGGGGTTTACTCGCTTTCCAGGCGGGCCAGTTCAACCACTCCTGCATCTTTCCTCAAATCGGGCTCAAAAGTACGCAATCTTTTGCAATTCTGCAAATCGCCGAAAGACGAATCGGCCATCAGCAGAGAAAAGAGCACAAAAAAAAGGGGATTCCAAAGAATCTCCTTCGCTTTTGATCTCCGAACCGAGATTACTTCGTAGCCTCAGCAGCCGGAGCAACAGCCGTTGTGTCAGCCTGAGCGCAAGCAGCGGTCGAATCGCACTTCTCGGTGCAACCCTCGCACGATGCAGCAGCCTCAGTAGCTTCAGCCTCAGCAGCAGCGTTCTTGTTCGAATTTCCACAGCAGCTTACCATTGCAACGGCAGCCAAAACAACAACAAAAGAAAAAATCTTTTTCATAGTGTTAAACCTTTAAATATTAGTTATTCTGTAACGCCGCAAAGATAGATATTCGGCGGATAAAAGCAAAAAAAAAATGCATTTATTTTAATAAATTTCAAAAATTAGTTCAAAAGGTCGGAAAGAGCAAACTCTTCGCGTTTCAAAAACGCCTTGGGGAAGACCCCTGACACCCTACCTTTCAGGATGATAGCCTCTTCATCGGTCAAACAATTTCCCACCGAAACTTTGAAATAGGGGTTCTCGTAGACCATGTAAACCTTCTCATCGGGAAACCGCTCTTCAAAGAGAGCTTTCGCCGCTACTGCTCCTCCTCTGGCATCCTGACCACTCTGCCCGTTATCGAAGTAGATGCAGACCCGATAGCCACGCACACGCTGCCGCTGGCTATTGCGCGCGGCATCGGCCACAGCACGCGCCGCATCCCCGTATTCGGTCACGCGAACCCGGGCTACGTGCCCATTGCTCGAAACGGCCGTTGCAAGCTGCTCTTTGTAGGCGGCTAAGGATTGAGCCGAAACCACACCAGATGCGGCGATGCAAAGTCCCGCAAGTATCCATTTCCCGTACATCATTTCGTCAAATAATTTTTCACATCCTGCAATGTCACCCCAAAGGTATTCAAAAATTCGGAGAGCGGCTGCATTTCACGCGACAAATTTACGGGCATGGGCCCGCCACGTCCTTCGACCATGTATGAAACGAAAATTTGATCCATTTCGTCCTTATCCAGTTTACGCAACAAGACATAGAGAGCCAACGGATCGGAAACTTTGAGTTGCCAAGTAGTCGTCACCGACTGAACCGCCTGTCGTTCAACGACAACCGGATCACGAAGAACAACTGTTACCACACGCGCATCGGCATAAAACACACCAAGTTGCGCCCGATCCAACTGCAACTTATAGTTTGTATCATTACGCACACGCATCGTCAAATTTGCTCCGGTCAATCCGATGCGTTCAACCTTTTCGACCGCCTCAATCTTGATATTTTCTCGCGCCTTCTCCACCGCCCTGCGGCAAGAGCCGGCCAAAAGAGCGACCGCCAGCAACACCATATATAATAAAAGACTTTTTCTCATTTTTCACCGATATAGATTTGTGCAATTCCAAAACTCTGGCTGTGTGCACGACAATTTTTAAAACCGGCACGGGCCAATATTTTCAAAAATTCGGGAGGCGACGGAAACTCGCCGACCGAGGCGGGAAGATACTCATAAGCTCGTTTATCGCGCGAAATCAGACCGCCGATACAGGGCAGAACTCGATAGGAGTAACACTCATACAGCGCCCTGAAAATCGGATTTTGCGGACGCGAAAACTCCAAGATCACCACTTTGCCGCCCGTGCGCAGTACACGAGCCATTTCGCGCAGACCGGCATCCAGATCGCCGAAATTACGCACACCGAAGGCTACCGTTACTACATCGACCGATCCGTCACCGAGGTTTAAATGCTCGGCATCGCCACAGTCAAGTGCAATCCGCGTGTCCAATCCGCGAGCCTCGACCTTTCGTCGCGCCACAGCAAGCATCCGTTCCGAAAGATCGACACCCAACACGTGTGCACCTTCAATCCGACGCGCCATGCCAATCGCCAGATCGCCCGTACCGGTTGCCACATCAAGAATCCGACGTGGATTCTCACGATGCACTATGCGGGTCACCTGTCGACGCCACATGCGGTCAATGCTGGCCGAGAGCGTATGGTTGAGTAAATCGTAGCGCGGTGCGATGTTATCAAACATTTCGCGCACCTCCTCTTTTTTGGTTTGTTGTGTCTGGTAGGGTTTCATTATTCGTAACGAATCGTCTCTTCGGGTTTTACAGTAGATATAATATAGGTAGGGACAATAAGCAACGCCACAATCGCCACCACGAATCCCACATTCAGCAACACAATCCACTCCCAACCAAGCGATACGGGAACCGCCGAGAGCAGATACCCTTCGGAACTGAGTTTGACGACATGGGTCGTCTGCTGAATGATGCAGAGCGTGAGCCCCACGACATTACCCCATGCCAACCCTCTCCACGTAATGAACGCCGCACGCCAGAGAAAAATGGTGCGCAGCTCTCCATTGGGCATTCCCAAAGCCTTCAACAGTCCGATCATACGCGTGCGTTCGAGCACAAGGATCATGAGAGCTGAGGTCATATTGAAAAAGGCGACAATGAGCATAATGATAATCACCACGGCTGCATTGACATCGTGTGCGCGCAACCAATCGAAGATATTGGGATAGCGTTCGCGGATGCTACTGGCCGTCAGATTTTCGGTATCCGTTGCCTCATCAAAGAGCAGCGAGTGTCCCAGTTGGCCGGCAAAACGATCGGCATGGCTGACGTCATCGGTTAAAATTTCATAACCCGATATTTCGTGATCCGACCAATCGGAGAGCCGTTGCACGTTTCTCAAATCGGTCACGACAACCGTATTATCCATCTCATCCATTCCCGATGCGTAGATCCCGGCAATTTTAAACCGATCACGGCGCGGCATCTCCCCGCTCTCGACAAAGAGCATTTCGATCTTCTCGCCGACCCCCAACCGCAGTCGGTCGGCCAACGAACGCGAAATCAACACATCCTTCGTGCGGATCGAATCTCCAATACGCGGCAACGCCCCCTCGACAAGCCACTCGCGAAAAAAACGCCAATCATAACTGCTGTCAACCCCTTTGAGCAACACCTCACCCACCGCATCGGAGGTGCGGATGATACCGCCTTTGACGGCATAGGGGCTCAACGCCTTAAAATCGGGTGTTTGGCGAATCAACGCCTCGGTATGAGCACTCCGCTTAATCGGCTCGGAGTCGAGCGCATGAACAGCCGCCACATCGGTCAGTGTCACATGTGCGGCAAAGCCCGTCATCTTGTGAGCCACCTCCTCCTTAAAGCCGAGAATTACCGCCAGCGAGAGAATCATTACAGCAACGCCTAACGCCACGGAAATCACGGCTATACGTTCCATGACACCGGGTTTATTGTCGGCTGCGCGGCCGGCGATGCGCCGTGCTATAAAAAAGGCGAGGTTCACAACTACTCTATTTTGTTGAAAATTTATGCAAAGTAACACATAATTTCGTATTTTTGCCCGAAATAAAGGAGTTTTATGAAAAAACAGGCACTGATTACAGGAGCTACGTCGGGTATCGGACGCGCCACAGCATTACGTCTGTCGCACGAAGGGTACGACATCATAGCCACAGGACGACGAGGCGACAGGCTGGCTGCACTCAAACGCGAAATCGAAAACGCAGGCGGTCAGTGCACCACCTTGATCTTCGATGTACGCTCGGAAGAGGAGGTCAAACGTTGGCTCGAACCGATTGAGCAGATCGATCTGTTGGTCAATAATGCCGGATTAGCCGCCGGATTGGAGCATATCGACCGCGGCGATACGCGGGATTGGGATGCCATGATTGACACCAATGTCAAGGGGCTGCTCTATGTCACGCGCACGATTTCGCCCAAGATGGTCGCCGCACACAGCGGTCATATCTTCAACATCGGGTCGATCGCAGGCACCGAACCCTATGAAAACGGAGCGGTCTATTGTGCCTCGAAACACGCCGTACACGCCATCTCGCAAGCCATGCGAGCCGATCTGCTTGCCGCCGGAGTAAAGGTGACCGAGATCCGCCCGGGAATGGTGGAGACCGAGTTCTCGGAGGTGCGTTTTCACGGCAACAAGGAGCGCGCCGAGAGTGTCTACACGGGAGTCGAACCTCTGACTGGTGACGATATTGCCGAGGCAATCGCTTGGGCAGCTCAATTACCGGCTCACGTCAACGTGAATGATCTGGTACTGATGCCCACCCAGCAGGCCGGAGCCTACTACACATTTAGAAAATAGTAAATTAACAACCGTAAACCATGAATTTTCTGTTTATCAACCTGCTCCAAGCGGGATACTACGCCGATACGGCGTCACGCAGCCACTTTTCGGGGGCCACAATGGGCATGTTCGCATTGATGATCATTATCGGTGTCGTTGGCTACATCGTTCAGGCTCGTCTGCAATCGGTCTTCAAAAAGTACTCGAAGGTTCAATTTCCAGGTGGTTTAACCGGCGCGGAGGTCGCCGAAAAGATGTTGCGCGACAACAATATCCACAACGTCAAGGTTACTCATGTGAGCGGTCATCTGACCGATCACTTCAATCCGCAGACCATGACCGTCAACCTCAGCGATTCAGTCTACTCATCTACGAGTGTCGCAGCAGCAGCAGTTGCAGCCCATGAGTGCGGTCACGCCGTACAGCATGCTCGCGACTATGCACCGCTCACGCTGCGTTCGCAACTGGTTCCGGTGGTACAATTCGCCTCATCGGCCGCCACATGGGTCATCATCCTCGGATTGGTCATCTTGGCCTCGACACAAAACGAACTACTGTGTTGGATCGGGGTTGGAATGATCGCCATGTCGGCACTCTTTTCGCTCATCACGCTGCCCGTCGAATACAACGCATCGGCACGCGCGCTCGAATGGCTTCAAACCAGCCGCACGATGCAGGGTGTGCAACTCGCACAGGCCAAAGAGGCATTGGGTTGGGCAGCACGCACCTATCTGGTCGCCGCGCTGAGTGCCATCGCCTCGGTACTTTATTACGTCTTCCTGATTTTGGGACGCCGCGACTAAGAAGATGAACAACCCTCAAACGAACTACACCCACCGCAGTTGGATCGCCGCCGCGGCTCTTGTTGCGGTGCTTATCGGCGTCAGTTTCATTCCGCCGCAGAGCATCGGTAGCATCAAGCTCCGGCGCGCAAATATCCTTGCGGATCTCTTCTCGTTCAACGACTCGAATGGCGAACATGCATCGCAACTCTTCAACGAAGAGGAGTTTCGCGTTGACTTGGAAGCTGTAGCCGAGATCGTTGCCGACACGGTTCCCGACTCGGTAAAAACCACATTCGAGTGGATACTCGGCACGCAACGGCACGCTCCGCGCACGGCTCGCCCCGACAGCATCCGACTGGCTGGAAAAGTTGTTCCGATCGAGATATTCGATACCACCGGACGATTCAACGCATTTTGCGACACGTTGCTCAATGCCCGCCGACCGGTGCGTATCGCCGTAATGGGAGATTCGTTCATCGAGGGCGACATTCTGACGGCCGACCTGCGCGAAAAGCTCCAAACGGCCTACGGCGGCGGCGGAGCCGGATTTTCGCCGGTAGCATCCCCGCTCACAGCATTCCGCCGCACGGTCAAAACCCAGTCGAAAGGGTGGCTTTCGTACAACATCATGCAGCGTAAGACTGCATCAACACGCGCTCGCGATAATTTCTACATCTCTGGTTGGGCATGCCAACCCTCGGAAGGAGCCTCGACCCGCTGGGAGGTGAGCAAATTCCGGCAGCGACTCGACTCCTGCACCACGGCTCGGCTTCTGTTCATCAGCCCAAAACAGAGTCGCATTGAAGTGACACTCAACGAC
Source organism: uncultured Alistipes sp. (assembly GCA_964404645.1). Classification (GTDB taxonomy): domain Bacteria; phylum Bacteroidota; class Bacteroidia; order Bacteroidales; family Rikenellaceae; genus Alistipes. The sequence continues at coordinate 7,250 of CAYOKU010000040.1, read as the reverse complement.
TCATTGCACCACTCCTTCGAGATCGAGGGCAACGAAGCCGTGCGCCAAATCGTAGTGCGCGCTCCCCAGATCGCCTCGCTGAACATGCGAATCGCATCGGGTGTCGATGGATTCATCGGTTACGGAGCGGTATTCGAGGCAGATGGCATCTCGGTGGACAACTACTCCATCCGCAGCAACAACGGTCAGGCGATGTTTTGGACGAACCCATCGGTCAATGCACAGATCAACTCCCTGATGAACTACGATCTGGTCATTCTGCAATACGGGCTTAACATCATGCAGCAAGGGGTGCGCAATTACAGCTCCTACGGTGTTCAGATCGAAAAGATGATTGCCTACGTCCGTCAATGTTTCCCCGATGCAGCAATTCTGGTCATGGGTGTCAGCGACCGTTCTGCCCGAACGGCCGATGGGATGAAATCAATGGATGCCCTCCCCTTCATGACTGCATGTCAACGCCGCGCAGCTGCAAATGCCGGAGCCGCATTTTGGGACACCGTAGAGGCGATGCGCAACCACGGTGGAATGGAGCAGTTTGTGGCCAGCGGCTGGGCGGGCAAAGATTTTACCCACATCAATTACGCCGGAGGCCGCCGCATCGCATGGTCGCTCTTTGATGCACTCAATGCCCGCATCAAAACGTCACCGGCGGCCTATCGCCAACGGCTACGCGAACGTTTTCCGCTCGCCGGTCGGCCTATTGTAGACACGGCACAGCACAAAGTGTTGCAACGAGAGTTGCAGGTGGGCACGGTTCCAACTCTTACTAACGATTCAAACTCCGATGATTCTGTCAAGTTCTGATATCCTTTGGGAAAAGTTGCAGACGATGTTCTCGTATGACTCGGCCTCGCCGCTGATATTCAGCAGCGGGTTGTTCTTGTTCCTGTTTACCGGGTTTTTACTGATATACAATATTTTCAGACGAGCAACAACGGCTCGTATCGTCTACGTTATTCTCTTCTCACTCTACTTTTACTACAAATCGAGCGGTATCTATTTTCTGCTGCTTGTCTTCGCTGCAACGAGCGATTATTGGATTGCACGAGGCATCTACATGGCTCGTTACCGTTGGGTACAGCGGTGGTTGGTGGCATTGAGCATCTTGATCAATTTGGGAATGCTCGGTTACTTCAAGTACACGAATTTTCTGATCGACATCTCCAATCAACTCTTTGGACAGGGTTTTCTTCAATTTCAAAATATTTTCCTTCCGGTCGGAATCTCATTTTTTGTCTTTCAATCCATGAGTTACACGATCGACATCTACCGCGCCGAACTCAAACCGCTCAACAATTGGACCGACTATCTCTTTTACCTCTCGTTCTTCCCACAGCTTGTCGCCGGCCCGATCGTTCGCGCACGCGATTTCATTCCGCAGATCCGCCGCAATCCGGTTATTGTCACGCAGGAGATGTTCGGAACGGGTGTTTTTCTGATCCTTACGGGACTTTTCAAAAAGGCAATTATCTCGGACTACATCTCGCTTAACTTTGTCGACCGCATTTTCGACGATCCGTTGCTCTACTCCGGATTTGAGTGTTTGACCGGCATCTACGGCTATGCCTTGCAGATCTATTGCGACTTTTCGGGCTATTCCGACATGGCGATCGGTATCGCCCTGCTGCTGGGATTTCGCTTTCCGAAGAACTTCGATGCCCCCTACAAATCGGCTACCATTACCGAATTTTGGCGACGTTGGCATATCTCACTCTCTACATGGTTACGCGACTACCTCTACATTTCGCTCGGCGGAAACCGCAAAGGGCGCGTGCGCACCTATATGAATCTACTGGTAACCATGCTATTAGGCGGCCTATGGCACGGTGCAGCCATCCGATTCGTGCTCTGGGGTGCGTTACACGGCATCGCCTTGGCGTTGCATAAACTCTGGATGACGCTCATACCGAGTGCCAAAGCCACAGGAGCCGAGATGAGTCGCGGAAATCGCATCTTCGGCATGATCATCACCTTCCACATCGTCTGTCTGGGGTGGCTGATGTTTCGCGCCGAATCAATGCAGGTTGTCGGGCAGATGCTTCATCAGATTTTCTATAACTTCCATATCACGATGATTCCGCAAGTCATTACAGGCTATGCAGCCGTATTTACGTTGATCGCCGCCGGATACGTATTGCACCTGCTGCCTCGCACCGCCGACCGTATGGCACACAAGCTGGTGGCTAATGCTCCGCTGGTGTTGCAAGTCGTCATGACGGCTGCCATGATCTGGTGCGTCATGCAAATCAAATCGAGTGATGTGCAACCTTTCATCTACTTCCAATTCTAAATTCATGTACACATTCGACCACGACCTCTTTTTAACGCTCAATTTCGACGGTGGCACAACGCTCGATCGCATCATGCTCACCCTATCAGGCACTGCGATGTGGATTCCGCTCTACCTGCTCATTATCTGGCTTGTAGCACGACAATATGGCTGGCGGAACACCATCCTCTTTGTTGTTCTGATGGTTGCCGCCATCGGATTTTCGGACATGGTGTCGGGTATTTTCAAACACAATGGGCTTCTGGGCGGTCTACTGCCCGACTTCACCCCACGCCTGCGACCGATGTACTCCCCGGAATTGGAGCAGCTTGCTATAACCCCTGATTCGCTGGCGGCTTTGCGACGAGCAGCCTCACCCACGGATTGGGCAGTACACGTACCGATGGAGGCTCTTGGTGGTCGTTACGGCACGGTTTCGGCACACGCCTCGACTATTGCGGCATTGGCCATACTCTCGGCGATGACCATTCGTCGGAGATGGTTTACGGTGCTGATCGTGATCAGTACACTCCTAATCTGCTACTCACGTATCTATCTGGGAAAGCACTACCCGATGGATCTGGCATGGGGTACACTCTTGGGTCTGGCACTCGGATATGCGGCATACCGCACCTTCCAACGTTTTGCCAAGCCCCAATAATTGCGATTCTCACCATTTTTCACTAATTTTGCAACGATAAATCGAAAACATAAAAATACACGATATGGCAATCGAACTCAGCGAGCAGGAGCAACTCCGCAGACAATCACTGACTGCACTGCGCGAGTTAGGCATTGAACCCTACCCTGCCGCCCGCTACGAAGTAAACGCAACGGCCTGCGAAATCGCCGAAAACTTCGACGATACGAAGAAAAATTACCAAGAGGTGCGCATCGCCGGCCGCATCATGTCGCGCCGCATCATGGGCAGCGCCTCGTTCTTCGAGTTGCAAGACCACACCGGCCGCATTCAAGTCTATGTGCGCCGTGACGATATCTGCCCCGAAGGCGATCCGACACTCTATAACACGGTCTTCAAGAAACTGTTAGACATCGGCGACTTCATCGGAGTCGAAGGCTTTGCCTTCCACACCAACACGGGCGAGCTGTCGGTGCACTGCCGCCAATTTACGGTACTCTCAAAGTCGATTCGTCCGCTGCCCGTTGTGAAGGAGAAGGATGGAAAGACCTTCGATGCCTTCACCGATCCCGAAGTGCGTTACCGCCAACGTTACCTCGACCTGATCGTCAATCCACAGGTCAAGGAGACCTTTGTCAAACGGTCGAAGATCATGGCCACGATGCGCGAATTCTTCGGTGAACGCGGCTATATCGAGGTCGAGACTCCGATTCTGCAACCCATTCCGGGTGGAGCTTCGGCTCGTCCGTTCATCACCCACCACAACTCACTCGACATCGACCTCTACCTGCGTATCGCTACGGAGTTATACCTCAAAAAGTTGATTGTCGGCGGTTTTGACGGTGTTTACGAGTTCGGCAAGAACTTCCGCAACGAGGGTATGGATCGCACGCACAATCCCGAATTCACCTGCATGGAGATCTATGTGGCCTACAAAGACTACATCTGGATGATGGACTTCACCGAGAAGATGCTGGAGCGTGTGGCAATGGCAACCAACAGCACCACCGAACTGACCATTGACGGCAAGGCCATTTCGTTCAAAGCTCCGTTCCGCCGACTGACAATGACCGATGCCATTCGCGAAAAGAGCGGGTATGACATCACGGGACAGAGCGAGGAGCAACTGCGCGAAGCGTGCAAACGGCTCAACGTCGAGGTGGACGAAACCTTCGGCAAGGGCAAGTTGATTGACGCCATTTTCGGTCAATATTGCGAGGAAGAGCTCATCCAACCCACCTTTATCACCGACTATCCGCGCGAGATGTCGCCGTTGTGTAAGCGTCACCGCTCGAACCCCGATCTGACGGAGCGTTTCGAACTCTTCGTCAATGGCAAAGAGCTGTGTAATGCCTACTCGGAGCTGAATGATCCGATCGACCAGTTGGAGCGTTTCCAAGAGCAGTTACACCTCTCGGAGAAGGGCGATGACGAGGCAATGTTCATCGACATGGACTTCGTGCGTGCCTTGGAATACGGCATGCCGACCTGTTCGGGTATGGGTATTGGCATTGACCGGCTGACAATGTTCATGACCAATCAGACCTCGATTCAGGATGTACTGTTCTTCCCCCAAATGCGCCCCGAAAAGAAGGCAACAATCGATCCGACGGAGGCCTACACAGCAATCGGAGTTCCCGAAGAGTGGGTTCCCGTGATCCAGAAAATGGGCTATCTAACGGTTGATTCGCTCCGCAAACTCGCCGCCGGCAAGTTTTTCAACGACCTCTGCGGTTACAACAAGAAAAACAAGTTAGGCTTGAAAGCTCCTGCGATTGAGGAGGTTAAAAAGTGGTGCGAGGAGTAAGATTCGAACGACATAACAAGAAACATATAAACAATCGTTTAAATAACAAGACAATGAGAAAAAAAATTGTTGCAGGAAACTGGAAAATGAATACCCTCCCTGCTGAGGGCGTTGAATTGGCAAAAGGCATCGTAGCAGGTCGTGGCGAGGTCTGCTCATGCGTAAACTTCATCGTTTGCCCGCCGTTTACCCACCTCTCGATGGTTGCCGAGGCTCTGAAAGGTTCGGACATTGCAATCGGTGCACAGGATTGCGCCACCGAGGCCAAGGGTGCATACACCGGCGAGATCGCAGCGCAGATGATCGCCGCTTTGGGTTGCAAATATGTGATCCTCGGCCACTCAGAGCGTCGTCAATACTACGGCGAGACTTCGGAGACATTGAATAAAAAGATGGCACAGGCCTACGCCAACGGCCTGATTCCGATCTACTGCGTGGGTGAGAACCTTGCAGAGCGCGAGGCAGACAAGCACTTCGACGTGGTGAAGGCACAGATCGAGGAGGTTGTCTACAACCTGACCGCCGAGCAGTACAAAGAGCTCGTAATTGCCTACGAACCCGTTTGGGCAATCGGCACGGGCAAGACCGCCACGGCAGAGCAGGCACAAGAGATCCACGCCTACATCCGCACTGTATTGGCCGCAAAATTCGGCGCAGCAGCCGCTGAAACCGCTATTCTCTACGGTGGCTCGTGCAAACCGTCGAACGCAGCCGAAATCTTCGCCAAAGAGGACGTAGACGGTGGCCTGATCGGTGGCGCAGCCCTGAAAGCAGAGGATTTCCTCGGCATCGGCAAAGGATTCGCCAAATAGGTCAAAAGACTCATTTATCGCAAGAGCCGCGGATTTCAATGAAATCCGCGGCTCTTCTTATACCCTCACCGCAATACGCGAAACCATTCGCACCGGAACCCTACACACCTCCGACAGACACGGCAACGGCCTATTTCGGAATACAACGTCAGAAACCAACAAAAAAAATAGGGGACGGCTCACGCCATCCCCTATTTCGTCCTATTGATCGAAGATTACATCTTCTTACCTACATTGGTCTTCTTTGCTACCTTCGGAGCAGCTACCTTCGCACCACCTTTCGGAGCCTTAGGAGCAGCAGCCTTCTTGGGAGCAGCCTTCTTTGCCTCACCCTCTACAACCGTTGCGTCTTCGACAGCATCGGTCTTTTTAGCAGCAGGTTTGCGCGAACGACGAGTCTTCGGCTTCGCCTCCGTGGCAGCAGCCGGCGTGATGCCCAGCGTGTAAGCCTCGTTGAAGTCTACGAACTCAATGATGCACATATCAGCAGCATCACCCAACCGGAAACCGGTTTTAAGGATACGTGTGTAACCACCCGGACGCTCCGAAATTTTGGGAGCAATCGTGCGGAACAACTCCGTAACAGCCTCTTTTTGTTTGAGGTACGAGAAAACAATACGACGCGAGTGGGTCGTATCCTCTTTCGACTTAGTCACCAGCGGCTCGATGAACATGCGCAATGCCTTTGCTTTGGCAATCGTTGTTTCGATGCGCTTGTGCAGGATCAGCGACGATGCCATGTTCGACATCAACGCCTTACGGTGTCCTGCCTGACGGCCGAGGTGGTTGAATTTTTTATTGTGTCTCATAATTAATCTTTGTCAAGTTTGTAAATTGAAACGTCCATACCGAATTTAAGGTTGAGCGAGGTGAGCAACTCGTCTAACTCCGTCAGCGACTTCTTACCGAAATTACGGAATTTCAGCAGGTCATTGCGATTGAGTTTTACGAGATCGCCTACCGTATCGACATCCGCTGCTTTCAGGCAGTTCAGAGCGCGGACGCTCAGATCTTGATCCGAAAGTTTCGTTTTCAGCAGTTGACGCATGTGCAATACATCCTCATCGAACTCCTCCGCACCGGCGGTATCTTCCATATTCACGGTGATCTTCTCGTCCGAGAAGAGCATGAAGTGCTGGATCAGGATTTTGGCAGCCTCTTTCAGAGCCTCTTTGGGGTGAATCGACCCATCGGTAGTAATTTCCAAATTCAACTGTTCGTAGTCGGTTTTTTGTTCGACACGATAGTTTTCGATCGAATATTTGACGTTCTTGATCGGTGTGAAAATCGCATCGATGGGCAGCGTACCAAACTCGCACTCGGCCGGAGTATTCTCCTCAGCCGGCACATAGCCGCGGCCTTTGCCGATCGTCAGTGTCATCTGCATCTTGGTCCCGGGGGCCAGACGGCAGATCACCAAATCGGGATTCAGCACCTTGAAGAACGAAAGATAATTCGAGATATATCCGGCAGTCAGCTCCGTCACACCCGCAACGTTAATGGATACTTTTTCGGAATCCTGATTATCGACTGTGCGGATAAAACGAACCTGCTTCAGATTGAGGATAATGCTCAACATGTCCTCCATCACACCGGGGATAGCGGCAAACTCGTGATCGACACCGGCTACCTTGACAGTCGTGATTGCGTAACCCTCGAGCGACGAGAGCAGAATACGACGCAAAGCGTTACCGACAGTCCTACCGAATCCGGGCTCCA
>CAYOKU010000039.1:0-22221 GCA_964404645.1 uncultured Alistipes sp. | reverse complement strand
ACAGATATCTGTGGCGTGGGTGAATCTTTAAAAAGCAGGCTTGTTAGACAGCCTCCTCTCCGAACTTTTTACTCCATATCCTCAATCTCTTTGTAGGTCTTTTTTGCCATTTTCTCCGCTTTTTTGGCGGCTTTGGCCTCCTTCTTGGCTATCTTACGAGCCTCACGAAGATCTTTTTTGGCAATTTTTTCAGCATCACGCGCATCGTGATTAACCACTTGATCGATCTCTCGACCCGCTTTTTTCACATCGTGACGCTCTTCGCGCATCTGTTTACGGTATTCATGCTCAGTTTCTGGCATCTCCACAATGATTCCCGTAATCGACTCATCGACAACCACACATTGACACGAATCGCAACCTTGCGCAACCGGAGCAGAGGCCGGTGCCGGAGTAGGCTGCGGAATCATCGTGCGCACCTCAACAATTTGTCCCTCTTCGTAGTTGATCGTCATATCGACCCGACGCAACAGCGGCAATATATTATTTTTTAGATAGTTCCATGCAGCAGGTTGTTTTTTCAAAGCAGTTTCCTTCTGTTCGGAACTCCAATCTCCATCAATCGTATTGAGCACATATTGCTTATCGGGAACCGCCATCTGTTCAACCATAGCGCGGCAAGTTTCCCAATCTTCGGCCACAGACGAGGTTGTCACATGAAACTTTTTGGACAAATCATACTTTTTATCGACATAATTCTTAAAGTCCTGTGCCCGTTTTGCGGCCAACGTGCGGTTAAACGCCAAGGGTCCATCCGGCGATGAATAACCGGTGATTGCAATGGATTTCACATGACGTAATGTATCCCCGACCAGATTTTTCAGAAAGTCATTCAACTGATTCAGTTCGGCTTGGTTGCCATTCAACGTTGCATTGAGTGTCGCAAGGTTGATGCGATAGAGAACTTTATAGGCTTCATCATCTTGGTTTTGAAGCATATATCTGCGAACCATGTAATCGCCGTCGGTCTGTTCAGACAAGAATACGGAATCGGCCGCAGAAACCGGAGCCGTAGGTTGCTGCCTATGAGCCGAGGCGATGCCAACGACACACAAAGCAAACAAAGATGCGAATGTTGTAATGAATGTTTTCACGCTATAAGAGTGTTTGTTTTACCTGCACCGCTCAAACGCAACATTCGTACCACGGTTTGTCGATATAAAAAAACGCAGCACCCTCCCATGAGTGCTGCGCCATAACGATAGACCGATTCTACCTACATTCGTTCCGGCACATCGATACCGAGCAGTTTCATACCACTGCGGATCACCCGAGCCACCTGCGCCGCCAATTGCAGACGCATCCGGCGCACCGCTTCGTTCTCCTCTTTGAGGATCGAATGGTCGTGATAATAACCATTAAACTGTTTGGCCAGCTCGTAGACATAGGCTCCGATGATCGAAGGGGCAAAATTCTCGCCAGCCGATGCTATGGCCGCCGGATAATCGGTCAACATCTTCACCAGATCAATCTCCTCAGGGAGATATTCGGTCTGCACCACTCCATCGAAGGCGATTCCAGCCTCATTGGCTTTGCGCAAAATCGAGCAGATACGCGCATGTGTATATTGGATAAAAGGCCCTGTATTGCCATTAAAATCGATGGATTCTCGCGGATCGAAGAGCATTGTCTTTCGAGGATCTACTTTAAGAATAAAGTATTTGAGCGCGCCCAAACCGACCATAGTCGATATTGCCGAAGCCTCCTCTTCCGAACAACCGTCCAATTTACCAAGTTCGTCCGACATTTCGCGAGCCGTCGTAACCATATTCTCAATCAGGTCATCGGCATCAACCACCGTTCCCTCACGCGACTTCATTTTACCCTCCGGCAATTCGACCATTCCGTAAGAAAGGTGGGTAATATGGTCGCTCCAATCGGCATAGCCCAACTTTTTGAGTACCAATTTCAACACCTGAAAATGGTAGTTCTGTTCGTTGCCCACCACGTAGATCATGTCATCGAGCTTGTTATCCTCAAAGCGACGGAAAGCCGTACCCAGATCCTGCGTCATATAGACTGATGTCCCGTCGCCTCGCAAAAGCAACTTCTCATCCAAACCATCCCCCGTCAGATCAATCCACACCGAATTGTCATCACGGCGATAGAAAACGCCCTTTTTCAACCCCTCTTCAACCAACGTTTTTCCGAGCAGATAGGTCTGCGATTCGTAATAAACTTTGTCGAAATCAACACCTAAGGCTTTGTAAGTCACATCAAATCCCTGATAGACCCAGCCATTCATCTTCTCCCACAATCCGTACACTTCGGGGTCTTTGGCCTCCCAACGGCGCAACATCTCCTGCGCATCACGCATGACGGGGGCATTTTTCTTGGCATCGTCTTCCGATTCACCCTGTGCCATCAGCTCCTTGATCTGCGCTTTGTAGTGCTTATCAAACTCGACATAGTATTTTCCGACCAGATGATCACCCTTCATGCCCGTTGATTCGGGAGTCTCACCGTTTCCATATAACTTCCAAGCCAACATCGACTTACAAATATGAATACCCCGATCGTTGACCAAATTGGCTTTGATGACCCGATGACCGTTAGCTTGAAGAATCTGTGCCACGGAATAGCCCAAAAGGTTGTTACGGATGTGTCCGAGGTGAAGCGGTTTATTGGTATTCGGCGATGAATATTCGACCATCACGGTACGTCCGGTGGCCGGAGCCTGCCCAAACGCTCCGTCAGCAGCCATTTCGGCAAAACGAGCTCCCCAAAATGCACTATCGAGCGTGAGGTTGAGAAAGCCTTTAATCACGTTGAAAGCCTTGATCTCGGCGACCTGTTTTGTCACATGCTCGCCGATCTCTGTGGCCGTAGCCTCCGGCGATTTACGACTCGCTTTGAGCAGCGGAAATACCACCAACGTATAGTCGCCTTCGAACTCCTTGCGGGTCTTTTGAATTTGCAGCGGAGCCGTTACCTCGCCATAGAGCGATTGGATTGAATCAGCGATTACGCCTGTCAAAAATTGTTCAATATTCATCGTGTAAATTCTTTTTTTGCAAAATTACATTTTTTTTATTACATAACCGTTTTTCTGCGATAAATTGGGTGCAAATCGACTACTTACGCACCAATAACCGATACCCCCAAGGCTCCATATGTTCATCGACATGGCCGCGCAGTTCGTAATCGACATCATGAGTTGCATCGCTATACATACCGGCATAGATTCCCGTATAGTAATCGGCATGAATGGCATAAGGCGAGAGATTCAAAATGGCAATCACCCGATTAGCTCCGCACTCCCGCACCAAAATCAGCAGGCAATCCTCGGCATTATTTCTAATCTCTATGATCGAGCTCTCCCTTCCACCCGATGCCAATGCCGGATTATCGTGACGCAATGCGCAAAGACGACGGTAGAGATCGGTAAATTCATTGGCGACATAATGCGGAATCGGATCACGATCGAAAAAGGCAAACGAATGGTCATACCCCACCTCTTGACCGGTATAAATCAACGGCAAAGCTCGCGGAACAACAAAGGTAAAGACCGCCATAATCTCGTGCGCACCGCCCAAACGAGTAAATTCAGATCCGCTCCACGAGTTTTCATCGTGGTTGGAGGTGAATGCAAGCCGCATCGCCCAATCGGGATAACGATCCCAATCACGATAGAGGTAATCCCGCAAAGCTGGAACCCGTACCCGCTGTTGTGCCACATCACACATCAAGTGGTGCATCTCCCATGCATAACAGGCATCGAATGCCTCCTCTTCGAACAGGTTCAGCTCCTCAGCCTCCGCCAAGAGGAAGAGTTCGCGATGAACGCTCTGTAATTGACGGCGAGCCTCGTTCCAAAACTCCACCGGAACTAACATCGCCATATCGCACCGGAATCCGTCAACGGCGTGTTCTCTGAGCCAAAAAGCCATCGCATCAATCTGCCCCTGCCAAACGGCACGATTAGCGTAGTTGAGTTTGGCCGTATCGCTCCAATCCCACGGCACGACCGCTTCACCTGCGGCATCGCGTTCATACCAATCGGCCGGTTTTTCGGTGATCCAACGGGCATCACGAGCCGTATGGTTTGCCACCCAATCAAGCAGCACACGCATGCCCAGACGATGAGCCTCGGCAACAAAGGCATCAAAATCGGCCCATGTTCCCAATTCGGGATTGACATCACAGTAGTCCCGAATCGAATAGTAAGAGCCCAGCGAACCTTTACGATCACGCTCGCCAATCGGATAGATCGGCATGAGCCATACGGCATCAATACCCATATTTCGCAAAAAGGGGAGTCGCGTTGCAGCGGCACGCAGCGTACCTTCGGGGGTGAGTTGGCGCACGTTCATTTCATAAAGAACCGCACGCAGGCTCCAATCGGGATGATTCATCTACATATATATATTGTGCAGCTATTTTCGGACTGAAAAGTTGGCCGCGATGCAATACGACTACCGCAACGCGCCGAAACAAAAACTGTTCCGGCGCGTTGCGATAAGTTGAGAACGGTTACTTCCAGAGATTCTGTGGATATTTCCCAGCCTTGATCATCTTTTCAATCTCAGCCATCAATGCCGGTTTGTCCTCTTTGTAGGTAACTCCGTGCCATTGAGCTGCCGAACGCAACACACGCAAGGTCGAAGTCCCCTCACCGATAAGTTTATTGACCATCGTCGGGATATAGAACTCCGATTTAAGGTTAGCACTATTGGCTGCGAACCATTCGCGGAAAAAAGTCTTCGAATGGGTAAAATAGTCGGGCGTAAAGCCGAACAGATTCATCGACACAGGCGTATCATCAGCCAAAGGTTCATCAGCCCCGCCATCGTGAAAAACAATCTGACCATCGGCCATCCGCTCAATTTGTGTACGCTCGACCATCGTTGCCAAATTACCGGCTTGATCAACCGTGCAGACACCACGCGACACGGTACCGTTCTCGGAGAGTGTCTTATCGAGATCGTAGGCCACCATGCAGTAGCGATTCGCACTCGCATCGAGTTGTGAGAGATACTCTCCGATGGTTTTATAAGCCTCGGCTCCGTAGAAGTCATCGGCATTGATGACAGCAAACGGCTCGTTAATCTTCTCGGCGGCCATCATCACAGCGTGATTCGTACCCCACGGTTTTACGCGCTCTTCGGGCACGGAGAGACCTTCGGGCAGATAGTCCAATTCCTGAAATGCAAAATCCACGGCAATTTTACCACCAAACCGATCGGCTGAAAAGACCTCCTGAAACTCCTTGGCAAAGGAGTGGCGAATAACGAAAACCACCTTGCCAAAACCGGCGCGAATGGCATCATAGACCGAATAGTCGATGATTGCTTCGTTGTTGGGTCCTACCCCATCCATCTGTTTCAACGAGCCGTAGCGCGATCCCATGCCGGCTGCCAGCACCAATAATGTAGGTTTTACCATAATATATTACAATTTATAAGCGTTCATGCAAATGCAGACACAAAGATAAAAAATTCAGCCCGATCCACAAAGGATTTCTGCAATTTTAGCTATCTTTGTTCCATTGAATAGTCGGTAATATTTCGAAAAACAATGAGATACCTGAATACTTTAAGAGCATGGTGGCGCAACTTGTTTCGCAAGCGTCGTTTCAACATGCTCAATGCTACGGACAATAGCGAGGAGTGGCACATGCACCTCTCTCCGGCCAGTATCTTTGCCGGATTAATCGCTTTCTTGTTGATGTTCTTCATCATCACCCTCTCGCTGGTCGCCTACACCCCTGTCCTTGGTCTACTTCCGGGTTATCGCACCGAAGCCGACCGCTCACGCGAAAACCTCGTACAAAACATCATCCGCCTTGATTCGATGGAGCGCGTCATGAATGACATGATGACCTACAACGAAAACATTGCACTGATTATGGACGGCAAAACGCCGGTCGTGCGCGAAGTGGCCACCTCGGATTCGACCCGCACGAACAAAATGCTCATCGTGCCTTCGCACGAAGATTCGTTGTTGCGCGCCCAGATGCAAGGTAAGGGGATTTACGGATTGACTACACAGTCCGGAACCACACGACAAGTTCGCGAAGCCATGGAGCTGGTGACTCCGGTCGAAGGTATTATCACCGAACATTTCGACCTGAAATCGGCCAATTTCGGTGTCAAAGTCGGGGCAAAAGCCGCAGATCGCATCACAGCGATCGACAACGGTACGGTGATACAGAGTGCATGGGCTCCGGAGATCGGTTACACGGTTGTGTTACAGCATCCGGCCGGATTGATCTCGGTTTATCGCGGAATGTCGCAGGTGCAAGTGGCCAAAGGACAGACCATTCGTTCGGGCGAACTGGTCGGATACAACAGCGAAGCCATTGGAGGCGAAACACGACCGTTCGAATTTGAACTGTGGAACAATGGAAAACCGGTTGATCCGGAGGGTTATATCGTATTTTAATCAGGCATGAAACAACAAATAGCCCTTTTAGGTTCAACCGGATCAATCGGAGTGCAGACACTTGATATAGTGCGCGAAAACCCCGACCGTTTCGAAATCCGCGTCCTGACAGCGAACCGCAATTGGGAACAATTAGCCCAGCAAGCCCGTGCTTTTGATGCCGACACGGTGGTCATTGCCGATGAACGCTTTTATACACCGCTGCGCGATGCGTTAGCCGACACCGACATCAAGGTTTATGCCGGCGAAGATGCAGTGGCACAAGTTGCAGCCGGTGGCGACACACAAGTTGTTGTCAATGCATTGGTGGGTTATGCCGGATTGGCTCCGACTGTTGCGGCCATCGAAGCGGGTAAAAAATTGGCACTGGCCAACAAAGAGTCGCTGGTGGTAGGCGGTGGTACGGTGATGCCGCTGGCTCGCAAACACAAAGCTCCGATCTTGCCAATCGACTCGGAGCATTCGGCAATATTTCAATGTCTGGTTGGGGAACGGGCTCCGATTCGCCGCTTAATCATCACATGCAGCGGAGGAGCTTTTCGAGATCTTCGGCGTGACGAGTTGACTCACGTTACCATAGAGCAGGCATTGCGGCATCCGCAGTGGCAGATGGGGGCAAAAATTACGATCGACTCATCAACGTTGGTCAACAAAGGTTTTGAAGTGATTGAGGCGCATTGGTTATTCGGCACTCCGGCCGAGAAGATCGAAGTGGTATTACACCCGCAGTCGATCATCCATTCAATGGTTGAATTCGAAGATGGCGCAATCAAGGCACAGTTGGGAACACCAGATATGCGTATGCCGATCAGTCTGGCATTGATGTATCCCGACCGCGCGCACCGCCCGCAAGAGCAGTTCGATTTTTTGGCTCATCCAACCCTAACTTTCGCAGCCGTTGATCGCACCAAATATCCGGCACTCGACATTGCCTACGACTGTCTGCACCGAGGTGGAACGGCTGCCTGCACAATGAACGGAGCCAACGAAGTGGCTGTTGCAACCTTTTTGAGTGGCAAATGTGCTTGGTTGGAGATTGTGCGTGCAATTGACTATGCACTCCAAAAAGCAACATTTACCACCAATCCGACGTTGGCGGATTATGCCGCTGCAAACAATGAGGCTCGGCATTTGGCAACCGAATACTTACATCTGTAACCTTTTACAACATGGATATTTTCATCAAAATTCTACAATTTTTTCTCTGTTTCACCATCCTCGTTGGCATCCACGAGTTGGGACACTTCTTCATGGCTCGACTCTTCCGCATCCGCGTTGACAAGTTCTATATCTTCTTCGATCCGTGGTTTTCGCTCTTCAAATTCAAACGCGGAAATACCGAATACGGTGTAGGTTGGCTGCCGCTGGGCGGATATGTCAAGATCGCCGGCATGATTGACGAGTCGATGGATAAGGAGTACCAGAAACAGGAGGTGCAACCGTGGGAATTCCGGGCAAAACCGGCATGGCAGCGTTTTTTGGTGATGATTGCCGGTGTGGTGATGAATGTGCTCTTGGCGATCTCGATCTACTGCGCAATCTGTTATACATGGGGCGATTCCTATTTTTCAAATCAGGATGCCAAATGGGGCTACAACTTCAACAAATCGGGACACCAACTCGGATTCCGCGATGGCGACCGTTTCGTCTCTATCGACGGAGTTCCGGTAGACAACATCAACAACATACTCAACGATCTGATTATCACAGAAACAGATCGAACAGTCGTTGTCAATCGCCATGGAGAGGAGTTGACACTCACCTTGCCGCTCGATGCACTGATCGCTATGCGGCAACAGAAAGGTTACGAGGATCTGTTCACGCTGCGCGTTCCGTTTTTGATCGACAGCGTAGCCCGTCAATCGGCCGCTGCATTACAGGCAGGAGATGAGGTAATCGGGATTGACGATCTCGCCGGACAGGAATATCCGGCCTACCAACAATACCTCAAATCGCACACCGGACAAGAGGTTTCATTGACCGTAAAACGAGGAATCGACACCCTGCGTAACTTGATTGTTCCAATAGCGGCCGATGGCAAAATAGGTGTTGTGGCGCGCATACCCTATCAATTACACACACAAGAATACACCTTCTGGCAATCTATTCCGGCCGGATTCCACAAAACCGGCAAGGTTATTTCATCCTATTGGGAACAACTCAAACTCATCGTGCAACCCAAGACCAAGATGTATGAGGAGTTGGGTGGGTTCATTGCCATCGGCAACATCTTCCCCAGCACGTGGGACTGGCAGGACTTTTGGATGAAAACTGCCTTTTTGTCGATCATTCTGGCCGTCATGAATATCCTGCCCATTCCGGGATTGGACGGCGGACACGCAATCTTCACGCTGTGGGAGATCATCACACGCCGCAAGGTGAGCGACCGCGTACTCGAAGCGGCACAATATGTCGGGCTGGCAATTATCTTCGTACTACTGGTATATGCCAACGGAAATGACATCTACCGGCTCTTTATCAAATAAAAGGCAGAGTCGCCGCCGGAAATTCGAAGTACGAAGAAGACACACCCCGACAAAAGAGTCCTCAAACCCACTAAAAACGATTGTTATGAAACGATTCCGTACCTTTGCATCACTCCTGCTGCTAACAGCGGCAGCCTGCACCAACGATAGTGAGGTTTTTTACTCGGTAACCTACCCAATCGTGCGCATCGAAGCCGAAGTTACGCTCAACACGACCACAACGGCAGATGAAGGCACATCCGAAACGCCAGCAATCGTGACCACGATCATGAACGATATCACCCAAAACTCTCCGGTACAGAATGGAGGTAGCTACAAGATGCTCTATTCGCGCGCCAATGGTGGAAAGGCCGATATTAAAAAAGATGAATTGAGCGATCCAATCGTTGCTATTTTTGTGAAGGTTCCCGGATCAACCGATTACCGGATCCTCTACGAAACAACCGATTATACCCTTTCGCAGAGGTCATACACCGAAGAGAGCGTGCGAAAAGTTATGTTCGAGAGCGATCTGACGGCTCATTATCAGGCTCTATACCCAGATGCCGACCTCAAAAAAGCGGTACGCAAAGAGTACACAGCCACCGAAGAGTAAACACAATGGCGAAGATTAAAAAAGCATATTTCTGCAAAAACTGCGGATTTGAAGCCCCAAAATGGTTGGGAAAATGCCCCTCTTGCGGCGAATGGAACTCATTCAGCGAGGAGATTATCGCCAAAGAGAGCGGTTCGATACCGGCCACAGTAGTCGGGTCGCTCCCCTCGGCCAAACCCCAACGTGTCCGCGAAATCACCGAGAGCGAACATCGGCGCATTGATTTGGGAAACGCCGAAGTAAACCGCGTTTTGGGAGGTGGTATGGTCGCCGGATCGTTGATTCTGGTCGGAGGCGAACCGGGGATCGGTAAATCGACCCTTGCATTGCAGATTGCCCTGTCCGACAATGGATTAAAAACACTTTACGTTTCGGGAGAGGAGTCTGCCGAACAGATCAAAATGCGCGCCATACGCATTGGCGTAGGCAATGACGACTGTCTGATATACCCCGAAACACTTCTCGAAAATATCGTAGCACAGATTGCCGAACAACAACCCGATCTGGTGGTTATCGACTCGATCCAGACAATCTATACCGACCTGATCGACTCATCGGCCGGTAGCGTATCGCAGATTCGCGAGTGCGCTGCTACCCTACTCAAATATGCCAAATCAACCGGCACGTCAATCCTTATCATAGGCCATATCACCAAGGACGGAACAATTGCCGGACCGAAGATTTTGGAACATATCGTTGATGTCGTACTCCAATTCGAGGGCGACAGTAACAACATCTATCGTATCTTGCGCGGCATTAAAAACCGATTCGGTGCTACGTTCGAAATCGGTGTCTTCGAGATGCTCGAATCGGGACTACGCGGGGTGGACAATCCGTCCGAAATCCTGCTCACACATTACGAAGAACCGCTGAGCGGTATCGCCGTTGGAGCTTCGGCCGATGGAGTACGACCCTATCTGATCGAGGTTCAATCGCTTGTAAGCGGAGCGGCATACGGAACCCCACAGCGTTCGACAACCGGATACGATACCAAAAGGATGAATATGTTACTGGCGGTACTGGAAAAGCGCGTGGGCATGAAGATGTTTCAAAAAGATGTCTTTCTGAACTTTGCCGGAGGGTTCAAAGTAGCTGATCCGGGGCTCGATCTGGCGGTTGTGGCAGCGGTTATCTCGTCCTATTACGACCGGCCTGTGGCCGAGGGGGTCTGCTGTGCGGGCGAGATCGGACTTTCGGGCGAGGTGCGTCCAGCCCCTCGTACCGAACAACGAATCAGTGAGGCTGCTCGATTAGGATTCAAACGAATCATCGTATCGGGCTATCTGGCCAAAGGGGGCAAACGCCCCAAAGGAATTGAAATTATCGGCATCACCAGCATCGACCAGTTACCAAAAGCACTATTTGTGGAATAGATTTTGCTCTCGAACCACAGAAAACGGATTCGGGATTATGCAAAAAAGAATAGTTGTTTTAGGCGGAGTCGGCATGATCGGCAGTCACCTTTGTAAACGTCTGCTCGGCGAAGGGCACGAACTCTTCTGTGTCGATATACGCGATGCTGTCAACTCACCACTATTACGTGACCTACGCCATGCGGCGTTTCGTTATGTACACCACAATATCTCCACGCCGTTCAGCATCCGCTGTGATGAGATCTACAATCTGGCTGCTCCCTCAATGGTACGCTACAACAAAGCACTCCCCGTCGAAACACTCAAATCGTGCATGTTGGGGGCAAACAATACGTTGGAGGCCGCCCGTTCGGAGCATGCGCGTGTAGTACTCGCATCATCGGGGAAGGTGTTCAACATGCGTGATCCGGCCGAATCCGATCCGGAGAACAGTTGTTTGACACACAATATCATCGCCGAGGGAAAACGCGCCGCAGAGATACTCCACCGAGCCTATCAAACCGAATACGGCATTGACTGCCGCATTGCACGCATTTTCAATACCTATGGCAGCGGAGCGGAGTTGATGGATCAGCGAGTGGTTACGCGCATGGTCGTGTCGGCACTTCAAAATCGTGATCTGGTGATTAACGGTAGTGGCGAGCAGATCCGCTCGTTTTGCTGGGTAGAGGATATTGTCGATGGGCTTGTACGCCTCATGGAGGCAGCTCCGACGGGTACAACACGCACGGTAAGTTTAGGCAGCGATTACGAAATATCAATCCAAGCATTGGCCGAAAAGATCATCGACCTGACCGGCAGCCACTCCCACATTATTCACGCCGAGGCGCGACACAATGAAGTACGCCGTCGCACACCTGATCTGACGGCAGCACAGCAGCAGTTGAATTGGAAACCCGAAATAACATTGAACGAAGGGTTGCGCCGAACGATTGCCTATGTCGAAAAAGAGTTGACCGACAAGACATACGCCGGTTTAAGTTGGGTGGAGATGAGTTAAAAAGGATCAATATGAAGGATTTTGAGAAGATTATCTGGCGCGATTCGCTGACGCTTTTCGACTTTTTCGCCACATGGTGTGAACCTTGTCAAACCTTGCTTCCGGAGATAGATCGGGTTAGCGATCGCATGCGAGGACGGGTTGATGTCTACAAAATAGATGTCGATGATCGGCAGATGCAGGATATTTTGCGCCACTACCACATACAATCCGTTCCTACCCTACTCTTTTTTCGGCGCGGGGAGGTTGTCCATCGCATAAGCGGAGTTACCAACTACGCTCATTTAGTACAAACAATCAAGGATTTGGAAAAAGAAGAGCTGGCCAAACAGCTTTAATCGGCCAATCGCCAACTCAGCTCTTCGCGGAGATATTTCGCAGCAGCGGATTCCGGCATGACGGCAATCGAACCAAGCACAGCACAACGCCACGCATCTTCACGCGCTGCAAGGCTCGCCAACAGAGCCACAGCACCACGGGCAAGAAGCGGGGCGGCATACTCCTCACACCCATCCTGCGTTGCATTTTTCACAGCCGTCAACACCGGATCAACCCAAGCAAGCTCGCCCTGCTGCGATCTCGCAGCAGCCATCATCGCGGTATATTGCAACAATACATCGGTGGATGAAATCCACGTTATAAAAAGCTCTGACAATATCTTTACGCGGCTAAACAGAGCAAAAGCCCCCTCTTCGGCGATCTCCGAGTTGGTGATTCCTATTGCCCAGAAACTCAGATCGGAAACGGTCATACGCTGCGGATCGGCAAGATGAAAAGCCGAGAGTCGCAATTCTCGCACCTCTTGCCGGTAGAGATAACGCGCAAAGTCATCATCCCGCTCCTCGACACGTGCCAATTGACGTATTGTGGGTAAACTAACGCCGTAATTGAGTCCATAAGAAGTGCCGCATGGACGCATCGTGTCTGCTGCAAGACCATTACGCTCACGACGCATTGCCCCCAGCAAAGTCACCATGCGAGATGTAAAATCCATCTATCGAATGATTTATCGGCGACGAGGAATTGCCACCTGAATCGTTTTACCAAACTCAAAGAGCGGCAACACAGCACGTGCATACTCCTGTCCACCCACTACGACACTACATACCGAAGGGTTGGCTACCCGACATTTAACTACATTCGTCTCTTTAACTCCAGCCTCAATATCCGATTTTACAGCACCTGTGGGGTCAATCTGCAACAAAACAATATCACCCGAAAGATCGTTTTCGGGCAATAGACCCGCCGAAGGGCTGAATCGGCATACGATATATTGTTTTTTGTCCGACTGCGGATAAACCACATAGCGTTTTGTTTCACGAGTCAAGATTCGTTTACCCATAAAGAGTTCCAAATAGCTCTGTTCCATCCGATCAATCTCGGCCAAAGCGGCTTTCAACCCCTCTCCAAAGACATTTTCGCCAGCCTCACCCGTAATGAGTTCCGTGCGGTGACGACGCAGGGAGAAGATCTGATTCGCGGCCGTGCGTGCAGCATCTTCAAGAGCCGGCGTAGTCATATCAACTTTGTCGGGTTGCAAACGAGCAAATTCCGAATTCGATGTTGCATGGCTCTGCACACTACTAACAGCTGCCGCCGGCATCGGAGCGGCATAGTAGGCATCATCGCCCAGCAACGCCACAGAGGCCGCAACAACACTCCACGATGTTTTGTCGGTCAGCGGAGCACGAACGCCCAGAAATTTCTGTGCATAACGCGCATAAGGACCACACAGCGTCACATCGCGCTCAACGGTCACATCCACAGCAAGGGTCGAACGCGGCTGCACGACAGAGATACCATTTTCTGTTTCAGTAGCACCTTGAAGGGCTAAATATGGGTTTTGAGCCGTGGCAACCATACCGCCGAACAGCATAGAGGTGATCAAAAATCCGAGTTTCATAGTCTGCAAAGTTTTAAATACTTATATACAAATGTAGTGCATTTCTGCGGAACGTCAAAATTTCAGGTAAAAATCGCGCGTCAACGCACGATATTGAGGCGTATAAAGTTCCGGTTCTCCCATTCCGATAACAAGTTCTTCGGTCAGAGGCTGAGGTACAACCTCGCGCACAAGTTCCAGCAAAAGCCGCTTCGGAGCGCGCTGTGGCGTGGTACGTACTTCGCAACGACGAATCGGAAACAATCGTCCGCGGCAAACCGTAAGAAAGCGTTCGGCCTCGGCACACGGCAAAATCAGGGCAAAATGGCCTCCGGGTGCAAGTAAACGCAAGACCGAATCACGCAGATCTTCGTAAGAGAGTAATACGGCATGTCGTGCGGTGGTGCGACCGGCATCGGGGCAGGTGAGCGATTCGACAAAAAACGGAGGGTTCGAAAGTATCAGATCAAATGCCCCATCGGCAGAGAACTCCTGCACAGCCGATCGGACGAATTCAATACGCTCTCGCCACGGCGAGGCGTTGCCGTTTTCACAAGCCTGCTCGACCGAATCAATATCGACACCCGTAATCTGAGCATAGGGAGCCCGCTGCGCCAACATCAAAGCAATCAAGCCACTCCCCGTACCAATATCGAGAAGTCGATGATCCGAAGGGCGAATCGAAGCCCATGCTCCCAACAGTACGCCATCGGTTCCCACCTTCATCGCGCAGCGATCTTGCTGAATCACAAATTGTTTGAATCGAAACATATCCGTCAGTCAAGATACCCGTCAATACCGGCTCCGAAAAGCGAAAAATCATAGCGCGCCGGATCAGTCGGATCAAACCGGCGTAGCGAAGCGGTGATCTCTTCGACGGCCCGCCAATCGTTCTGACGACGCGTCAGCAACCCCAATGCACGTCCCATATTGCCCGAATGGAGATCAAGCGGCAGGTACAATGCCGACATCGGAATCCGCCGCCATTCCCCGAAATCAACACCACGGTCATCATGACGCACCATCCAACGCAGATACATACAGAGTCGTTTACAAGCAGCCCCTTTTTCGATTGATGAGAGGTGTTTTTCGCAACGTGTCGCGTGATCGCATGCAAAAAATTCATGACGAAATTCGGCCAAAACCCGTGCAATCGAGCCGGTTACCTCGTACCGCGACTCAAAGAACGCACCGATACCTCCGTAACGCTGCTCCATACGCCGAATTGCCAGCACAAAATCACGCAGATCGCCACCGTTGAACGTGCGATGCACATAAGCCGTCAATTTGGCCAGCTCGGCATCCGAAGCATTCCGCACAAAATCGGCCGGTGCATCATCCAGATAGTGCATCAAACGATGCCCGTTTTTTACGATCGCTTTGCGATTTCCCCACGCAATCGTTGCCGCAAAAAAACCGGCAATCTCACGGTCTTCACGCGCCGTGTAACGGTGAGGCACACCGATCGGATCATCAGGAATAAATTCGGGACGATTATACCGGTCATAGAGCCGTTCCAACAATTCATGTTGTTCGGTGGAGGTCATCATAGGCTCAAAGAATCAGACCGTCCGACATAGTAATTTTGCGGTCGGCCATCGCGGCCAGCGATTCATCGTGGGTAACGATCACGGTCGTCTGTCCCAACCGATCGCGCAGATCGAAAAACAGCCGATGGATCTCACTACGGTTGTGCGAATCGAGGTTGCCCGATGGTTCATCGGCCAGCAGTACCGCCGGTGAATTGATCAAAGCACGAGCAATAGCCACACGCTGTTGCTCTCCTCCCGAAAGTTGTCCGGGTTTGTGATCACGTCGCGCCGAAAGCCCCACAAGATCGAGCAATTCCGTTGCACGGCGCGCAACATCGGTACGCGATCGTCGCCCGATCAATCCGGGAATACAGATATTTTCGAAGGCGGAAAATTCGGGCAATAAATGGTGAAACTGAAACACAAAACCGATATGCTCGTTGCGAAAGCGTGACAACTCCTTGTCCCCCAACGAAAACGGATTACGTCCATCTATTTCGATCCGGCCGCTATCGGGATGCGATAACGTGCCGACTATTTGCAACAGAGTCGTTTTACCGGCACCGCTTGCCCCAACAATCGACACCACTTCACGCGGAGCAACATCGAGCGAAACACCTTTCAGTACCTCCAAATCGCCAAAACGTTTGTGAATATCCGAAATCTTTATCATGATCGAAATTGATTAAACAATTGAATCGTATCGGCCGCCTCTCGCACATCATGCACCCGCAGGATAGTCGCCCCTTGACGCAGGCACTCCCAATCGAGCGCAATCGTTCCCGCAAGAGCCTCAGCAGGAGTTACATTTAAAAGTTTATATATCATCGACTTACGCGACAATCCAGCCAATACAGGGTAACCCAACGCACAGAGTTCGTGCAACCCGGAGAGTAACTCGTAATTCTGCGGCAACGTCTTGGCAAAACCAAATCCGGGATCCAGTATAATTCGTTCATCGCGAATGCCAGCAGCGTGCATCACACCGATTCGCGCCCGAAAGTAATCAATCACTTCGGTCGTAATCGGTCGACGATAGTTAGTTTGCGACTGCATGGTTTTCGGATCGCCTTTCATGTGCATAGCGATATAAGGGACATCGTAGTATGCTACTACCGACAGCATCTCGGCATCCAGCTCTCCGGCCGATATATCGTTGATAATCACGGGGCCAAACCGTTCGATCGTTCGCGCCGCGACTTCTGCCCGAAACGTATCGACCGACACGGGTAACTCCGGCGCGAACCGCCGCGCACTCTCCACTCCGAGTGCCACACGTTGCCACTCCTCTTCGGGTGACACTTCGTCCGCTCCCGGACGTGACGAATAACCGCCCACATCGATCAAATCAGCCCCCTCGGCCACGGCTTCGCGAAGACGAGCCTCGACCGCATCGCGTTCTGAGTTGCGACTATCGGCATAAAACGAGTCGGGAGTGACATTCAGAATAGCCATCACTTGCGGACGGCGAAAATCGGGATTAAAATCGTTTATATTCATATCGGAATCGGTAATCAAGCTCTTTTACAGCCGGTTCGAGATCCTCCTCGCGGATATTGACCAACGTAAAGTCAGCCTTATCACACAACTCATCGTCACTCATCTGGGCCGAGATACGGCGTCGAACGGCATCCGGCTCACACGCATCTCGGCGACAGGTGCGCTCGACACGAAGTTCCATCGGAGCCAACACAGCAAGGGTTACATCGACCGACTGTTCCAAGCCGGCATCAAACAAAATGGCACTCTCTAAAACAACATAATCGGCACTTTGCCGCTCTGCCCACGCTGCAAAATCGGACATTACAACTGGATGCACCAACGCGTTGAGAGCTCGTCGTGCCTCCGAATCGGTGAAAAGGCGAGCGGCCAAATACTCCCGATTCAAGGCATCGCCTGCGAAAGATTCCGCTCCAAATTGAGCCTCGATCAGCGAACGAAGCGGTTCGTTGGTCATCAGTCGCTTCGCCTCACGATCGGAGTCGTAAACCGGTATACCTCGCTGAGCGAAAAGACGACATACCGTACTTTTTCCGCTCCCGATCCCACCTGTTATTCCTACCTTCATCATTTCTCAGGAGGGTCTATTTCAGGAATTTCGTGAATCGACACCACCTTGATGTCGCTGAATTTAACCGACAAGGCATTTTGGAGCGATTGCGGATCAATGATTAATTTTCCTTCGTGTCCCTCTTCGCGCGAACGGCGATATTTGAGGTCAGAAAGAGGTATTTTCAAGGATTTGCGGGCATAGACCCGATAACCGAAGAGATTGGTTCCAACCCCCTCGACCACACATACAACCTCGAATTGTCGGCCATCAACATCCACACGCACCACCTGATCGGTCGTGTAGCTATAACTCAACTTTGCGATGTACCACAGAATGAATGAGGCCACCAGCAACGCCAAAAAAACCGGCGAAATATAGCGACGCATCCATTTAAAATAATTTTCCATAGCGATCCGTAACGTAAAAATGGTACTGCAAAGTTAAAAATAAAAAGGACTGCACCAACCGATGCAATCCTTTTTATATATATTATAAGGTAATCCTCAATCTACTCTTTGTCGATCTTGGCCCGTTTCTTCATCAAATCGTAAGCAATCGGCGTAGCCACAAAGATTGTCGAAGCCGTACCCACAATCACGCCAATCGTCAGGGCAAAGATAAAGCCACGAATCGTTTCACCTCCGAAGAAGAAGATAGCCAGCAACGTTACGAGAGTTGTTCCCGATGTATTGATCGTACGCGAAAGCGTTGAGTTGATCGCGTTGTTGACATTCTCTTTGAGATTACGTTTCGGATAGAGCCCCAAGTATTCACGAATACGGTCGAAGACCACCACCGTATCGTTGATCGTATAACCGATAATCGTCAGGATCGCCGCAATAAACGCTTGATTGACCTCCAAGTTGAACGGAACGATACCGTAAAGCAACGAGAATACACCGATCACAAAGAGTGCATTGAAGGCCAACGATGCCGTAGCACCCGATGCCCATTGCCAATGTTTAAATCGGAATGTGATATAAAGGCCGATCGCCAGCAGCGAGAAGATCACCGAGTAGATGGCATTCCACGTCATATCCTTGGCAATCGAAGGGCCGATCTTGTCGGCAGTAATGATACCGTTGGCATCGACCTGAGTGTTGCGGAAGTTGTCGAACGAAATATCGTAACTGTAAAGCGGTTTCAGTGCGTTATAAACGATCTCTTCGACCTCTGATGTTGCCTCGTCCGAAGTATCATCGTAACGATACTGAGTCACAATACGCATCTGATTCTCATTACCATACTGTTTTACCTCCGAACTGATCGATGAAGCATCGGCATTGGCATGGCTGGCAAAAGCCTGCTCAATACGCGAACGGACATCTTCTGCCGATACGGGCTTGTCGAAACGAACCACATAGGCACGACCTCCGGTAAACTCAGCACCGAGATTCAGACCACGAGCCACAAACGAAACGGCAGAGATCACAATCACAGCCGAAGCGATCAGGTAAGCAACCTTACGCATCGATACGAAATCGACATGCGTATTATTCATAAAGTTCTCCGACCATCTGCGCGAGAACGAGATGTTACCCCACTTGGCAACAATCCACTCAATCAGCAAACGGGTGATAAAGATAGCGCAGAAGAACGAGGTGATGATACCGATAATCAACGTGGTAGCAAAACCTTGAACCGGACCGTTACCGAAGACGAAGAGCACGACACCGGTGATAATCGTGGTGAGGTTACCATCGATAATCGCCGAATAGGCCTTCGAGAAACCATCTTTGATGGCCAGCGACAGACCCTTGCCTCCGCGAAGTTCCTCCTTGATACGCTCATAGATAATCACATTCGCATCCACAGCCATACCCATCGTCAGCACGATACCCGCAATACCGGGCAACGTCAACACAGCTCCGAACGACACCAGTACACCCATCAACAAGAAGACGTTGGTCAACAACGCTACGTCGGACATCCAGCCGGCCGTTTTGTAGAACAGTCCCATATAGAGCAGCACGAGCACGAACGCCAATACGAACGAAATCATACCGGCATTGATCGACTCTTGACCCAGCGAAGGACCTACAACCGTATCCTGAATGATCTTAGCAGGTGCAGGCACTTTACCGGAGTTAAGCACGTTGGCCAAGTCCTGAGCCTCCTGAATCGTAAAGTCACCGGTGATCTGCGAGCTACCTTTGTCAATTTTGGAGTTGACACGAGGTGCCGAATAGACATAACCATCGAGAACAATAGCAATGCACTTACCGATATTTTCGCCCGTCATACGTGCCCACTCAGTAGTTCCCTCGGCATTCATCGTCATCGAAACCTCGGCCGAAGCACCACGCTGCGCATACTGCTCGCGAGCATCGGTAACAACCGAACCGTCAAGCGGAGCCTTACCATCGGGTGTTGAAACTTTGATTGCATAGAGATAATAACGACCGTCAATCTTGTCGTCACCCTTGACACCCCATTTGAAGGCAATGTCGGCGGGGAAGAGTTCATGAACGGCGGGTTGTGCAAGATACGCATTCACAGCAGCCATATCGGCTTTATAGGCAGCACCCACAACAGCACCGCCTGCATACGAAGGATCAAGAATCGAAAAGAGCGGATTCTGCTCACGATCATAACGACCCGCATGTGCCGCCTCTGCCGTTACGGTCGAGTCTGCCTCGACCTCTGCGATCAGGTTCGATGCAGCCGTCGAATCAGCAGCCGCAACTGTCGATTCAACGGCGGGTGTGACTGCCGTAGAATCAGCAACAACAGGCTGAACAGCCGTCGTACCCGATGCAAGTTCGCTCTTAATCAGTTTGTCGGCTGCCGACATGGCGGGAAGAATCTCCTGCGCATCGTAAGTTGTCCAGAATTCGAGCGATGCGGTTCCCTGCAACAGGTCACGCACACGCTGTGGCTCCTTCACTCCCGGCAACTCAACCAAAATACGGTGCGAGTTAGGCAGACGAAGAATATTGGGCTGCGTTACGCCAAAGTGGTCGATACGACTACGCAAAACATTGAACGATGCGCCAATAGCAGCCTCTGTCTCTTTTTTAAGCATCTTCTCGATTTCGGCATCCGAGCTTTCAAGCGTGATGTCTTTACGATCGGGGCTAACAAAGATTTCGGCAATGTTACGACCGTTCGACAACCGGTTGTAGGCCTTTACGAAATCGTCGATATAATCCTTCGACGTTCCGGCCTTCAACGCAGCGTTGGCCTCGGCAATAGCCTCGACAAAAGCAGGATCGTTCTGGCTGTCGCCGGCAAGTGCCTTGACAACATCCTCCACCTGCACCTCCAACATAACGTTCATACCGCCTTTGAGGTCAAGACCCAGATTCAACTCTTTCTCTTTGCAGACCTTATAGGTAAACTTGGTAAAGCCCAAGTTGTAAACCGTCAGATTCTGCACCGAATCAAGATAATGCTGTTCCGCCCCGGCTTGTTCTTCGAGGGGGAACTGCGCGGCATACGCGGCCGCCTTCTTCTCTACGCTACGTGTTTTGAACGTAAACGAGAGCTGGTAAACACACGCCAGTGCCAGCAACACCGCAATGAGTTTAATAAAGCCTTTACTTTGCATTTGTTTGAAAAAAATTTGTTATTATTTGTTATAGTTGTTGTCATTACGCACAATAGCACGCAAAGATAGAAAAAAATAATTAAGAATTCGGATTTGACAATTAAGAATTACATGTTCTTTTGAAAAAAAACACTTTTTTCAGCTCCATAGGCTAAGATTCAGAGTATCAAAAATATCATTAAACAACTCTTTGGACGGCACAAATTCACGCACTCCTGCGGCAATAGTCAACCTATCCCGAAGAGCATTCGGGCCAATTGGTGCGCATTTTGGTTATATTCCAAAATAAAATGCAAATTCACCAAGAATATTTGGTTTTGTTATAAATTTGTATTAATTTAGTTGTGTAGAACTATCAACCAAAAATTCAACGGATATGATTATCACATTTAACGAGTTGCGCCGTATCAAGGACAAGCTGCCCAGCGGTAGCTCGCAACGCATTGCAAACGAATTGGGTATTGACGTAGAAACGGTTCGAAACTACTTCGGAGGGAACCACGCATCGAAAGAGTGTGTCGGCGTACACTTCGAAGCAGGACCCGATGGCGGAGTCGTCACGTTGGACGACACGGCAATCCTCGATGTTGCAATGCGCATCCTGAGCGAGCATTAATAATAAAAGGTATATGCGCGTGCCAAGCACCGCATTTGGCCAGGTCTGCAAAATTGCAGACCTGTTTTTTCTGCCAAAATTCCGCCATACGAAACGTCATTCGACCTGCGAACTGCCATTCTGCTGCCAAAATGGCAGTTCGTCGTGTTTGGTACAACCTTTGTTCATTTTTTGGTCGTAATCGCCGATTGAGATTCACAACGGAGCTAAACCGAGGATTGCAAAACAAACGAAAAATAAACAATTAAAACACTCATAAGATTATGGCAAAGATTATTGGTATTGACTTAGGTACGACAAATTCCTGTGTATCAGTCATGGAGGGCAACGAGCCCGTAGTTATTCCCAACAGCGAAGGTCACCGCACCACACCGTCCGTAGTGGCATTCACCAACGACGGAGAGCGTAAGGTCGGAGATCCCGCAAAGCGTCAGGCGATTACCAACCCTAAACGCACGATCTTCTCGATCAAACGTTTCATGGGCGAAACTTTCGATCAGGTGAGCAGCGATATTGCTCGCGCTCCTTACTCGGTAGTCAAGGGCGACAACAACACCCCACGCGTGGATATTGACGGACGTCAGTACACACCGCAGGAGATCTCGGCGATCATTCTTCAAAAGATGAAGAAAACAGCCGAAGATTATCTGGGTCAAGAGGTTTCGGAGGCTGTGATTACGGTTCCGGCATACTTCTCCGATTCGCAGCGTCAAGCCACCAAGGAGGCTGGTGAAATCGCAGGTTTGAAAG
>CAYOKU010000038.1:0-22281 GCA_964404645.1 uncultured Alistipes sp. | reverse complement strand
GATCCATTTTGGGTATGGGATGATTGTGTGGATTTGGAATAATGATATAAAAGGAAAGTATTAGCCTATTTTTTGGCATATATTAAATAAAAGGAAAGTGTTGATCATTTTTATTTGTGCTAATATGCTGGTAATTAGCTATATGTTAAAAATCAAAAGGAAAGTTTGAAGTTTTCTTATGGAAACCTTGCAGATATGCAAAAAAAATATTTAACTTTGTGGTGCAAGTTATTTCTGACCATTTGAGAGTGCAGGGGTGCCGATCGGGCTTTCCCCCTTTTGCTATTATTGTTTCGGTAATAGTCATTACTCAAATCAAATCATTTATGAAAAATTGGATAAAAACAATACTCGCTTTGTCGGTATTGGGTTTTGCGGCTTGTTCCGATGACTCGACCGATGGCGTGGACCGACTTACGCGCGATACGGATGCGTTGGAGTTGGCTTATAACAAAGATGCGTCCGGTAAAATCTCGGTACGGGTTCCCGGCGCGTGGCAGGCGACCGTTGTTTGCAAAGATGCCGATGGTGCAACGGTCGATCAGTCGTGGCTGACGCTTGATCCCGATCACGGGGTTGGCAACGGAGTGCAGTACCAATATCTGACCGTGGTTGCAACACGCAATACGGGCGGAAAACGCACGGCGGTGGTTACGTTGTCGAGTACGACTCGTAACGAATCGGTTACCGTGGATATTACGCAGGACGATGGAACCTTCTCGGTAAGTAATCCGTCGCTTTATGGTTCCTTGCAGGCCAATGTCGAGTCGCAGGCGTTGTTGCAGGTCGATTATGACAAGGCTCTGGGCGGTGAAGACGTGTCGATGAAGTTCTCGTTTGAGGGTAACAGCAGAGGACTTTCGATCGACGACTACGCCGGATCCATTCCCGAAGAGGGTAAGGGTTCGCTGATGTTTCCGATCAAGGGGGTGCCCTCTGATATCGGAACGGTTAAATTGAAGATGCTGATGAAGATTGACGGACGAACTATCTTTGATGACGTCATCGCCCTCGGCATCCAATCGGAGAATATCATCTTCGAACAGGCCTTCTCCAAAATGAAGTGGGGCGGCGACCTGATGGCTAATAAAAAAGGGATGTGCCCGGGAGGTAAGCAGACCAGCGGTCAGGATGTGACAGGACTTGAAACGGCTGATGGAGAGGTGAGCGTCGGAACTGATGGCGCAGGAGATGCATTTAAGAGCATGGGCGATGTCTATCGTGCCAACCGAGATCTGACGGGTTGGAGCGGCGAACGTGTCTACGAGCATCCGGGTTATATCAAATTGGGTACGGGTAGCAACTTCGGTTGGTTGATGACTCCGGCGATGGCGAGTCTTACTTCGGCTCCGCAAACAGTCGTGGTATCGTTCGATGTATGTCTATATGACGGTTCTGACGATGCGGTGATCTTTTCGGTTGAGGGATCGGGCTCGATCGAAGGTGGCGGCGAGATTCTGTTGCCATCGTTTAGTGGTTGGGCTAATGCGAAGTGGACAACCGTCACCAAGGTAGTCAATGGAGCTACTTCTGCGACTAAATTTAAGTGGACAACCACTAAAACCGATGGCAAGGGTCGTTTCGTGCTTGATAATATCTCGGTGATGTCGGCTGCGATCAAGGAGCGGACGGAGCCGCTTGATAAAGTCAATGCAGAAGCAATTCTCTATACCCCCGGAGCAACATCAATTGCTGTTTCGTGGCCGGAGGTTCCTGATGCTACGGCTTATGACATTGCGTTAATCCCCGAATCGAATCCGATGTTTGCCAATCGTGTCAAGGTAACCAAAAGTGAGGGGAAAGAGGGCGTGTTCACCTATGATTTTACCAATCTTGCCCCCGGATTCTACCTATTTGAGGTGGTTGCGGTTTATGAACCCAACGTCCAGTTCAACTCGGAAAAGGTGTCGATGAAGATCGGTACGGAGGGATTTGTAGCCGGCCCGCTGAAAAAGCCGGAGGTGCTCTTCACAACAACGGCATGGACGGCCTCTATTTCGTGGAAGGCGGTGTCGGGTGCGAGCGGCTATAAATATACGTTCAGTAAAGGCGGTGTGGTTATTGAGACCAAAACGGTCGGCACGGATGTAACGTCGTTGAATTACGATAAATTGACCGAGGCGACCTCGTACACAATTGCTGTGCAGGCTCTCTATGAGTCGAATGCCGACTATAACTCTCCGGTTGCAACCCATACCGAGTCTACCAAGGCGTTGAGCGTTGCAGCTCCTACGGGGGTGAAGCTTGCTGCCCAAAGTACCTCGTCGCTCACCTTTGCATGGGATGATGTGCATGAAGGGCGTTCCTATACCATGCAGCTTGCCTCGAAGGCTTCGGATGAAAATTCGAATGTTGCCGAGTTTAGCTATACGTGGGGGACCAAATCAACGACCGAGGCTTGGCCGTGGGCTTTCCCGATTCGTTTTACCTACGTGTCGTTGATGAATGCCGATCGCACAATGGGCGACAACAGACTTAAACCGGCAACAACCTACTATTTCCGTGTACGTTGCGGTGGGGCATCGGACGAGGCGTATTGGTCGAACTGGATGCCGGCTACTACGGCCGCAGCACACTCGGCGGTAAGCGGAGAGCTTTTCTACGAAGCGTTCGATCGTTGCTGTGTCGGTGGCGGCGACTGGTATAATCTGGCAGCATGCGGTATTGCGAAGGATAAGAGCCAGACCGATATTACCAACATTAAATGGTCTGCCGGAGCGAATTCGGCCTCTTCAACCTTTGGTAATCTCTACACTGCATCCAATATCTCCTCCGGAGTTTACGATTGGATCGGATATGAGCGGTTGTGGAGCCGTGAAAATGGGAAAGGTGACATTCAACCGTTGCCCGGCTATTTGAAGTGCGGCAATGGGTCGAATCCGGGTGCATTTACGATCCTGCCGTTGAGTGGTTCGGGACTTGCGGCTGCGGGTGAGTCGGTGACATTCTCGTTCAAGATCACACCGTGGTGTGAGGTGACGGGAG
Organism: uncultured Alistipes sp.; assembly: GCA_964404645.1. GTDB lineage: Bacteria > Bacteroidota > Bacteroidia > Bacteroidales > Rikenellaceae > Alistipes. The sequence goes on along the minus strand of CAYOKU010000038.1, from coordinate 19,296 downwards.
GCGATGGCTATACGATGGATAGTAAGCATGTCGAGATTTTGGTGAATGGAACCGTGGTTTCAGGTTTGGAACAGGTGCTGATCTCCGATTCGCAGATCGACAATGCTGATCAGAAAACTCAAACGAATCCTCAGATTTTGGCCGATATGAAGTGGAAGCAGGTTTCGGTGACGATTCCGTCGTTGAAACCGACCGATAAACTCACCATTCGTGCGCTTGCAGGTGGCTGGGGTAACAGGGGCCGCTTCTTCATCGACGAAGTTTCGGTGGTGAAAAAGTAGTCGAATTGATTTACGAAAGAACCTGCTCGATAAACATCGGGCAGGCTCTTTTTTTTTAGTCTATTGTGATCCTCTTTACTCTTTGATCATCTTCTGTGGAGCTCCGTTGTCATCGACGATGGTTACTTCGATGCCGGCATCTTGCAACTTTTCAAACGTAGTATGCGGTATTCCGGCATCGGTAATGATTTGATCCACATGGTCGAGATTACAAATTTTGCTGAATCCACGGCGCCCGAATTTCGATGAGTCAGCCAGGACGATCACTTTTTGAGCCGATTCGACCATAAGGCGGTGCAGATTGGCCTCCATATGGTTGGTGGTGGTCAGTCCGTATTCGAAATCGACGCCATCGACCCCGATGAAAAGTTTGCTGCACGAGAGTGATCCCAGCATCTGTTCGGCAAAGGGACCCAATACCGACATGGAACTTGCGCGCAACATACCTCCTAATTGGATTACATCCACGTTATTTTTCTTTACCAGTGTTGATGCGACACCGAACGTCGTGGTGATGACGGTTAGTTGTTCGTTGGGTGAGATCGCCTCGGCAAAGGCTTGTGTAGTGGTTCCCGAAGTAATCATAATTGTGTCGCGGGTCATGACCAGCGATGCAGCAAAGGAGCCGATCGCTTTCTTTTCGTTGGCGTAGAGTTGCTCCTTCTCGGCCGAACTACGGTCGTTGATGTAGCGGTTGACCAGAATGGCCGATCCGTGTACGCGGTATAGCAGGTGTTGTTCTTCGAGAAATGATAGATCTTTGCGGATGGTCACCTCTGAAACCTTCATCATGGATGCCAACGATGTTACCGTTACGGCATTTTGCTGCCGCATGATCTCCATGATGTGGTTGTGTCGTTCGTTCAGATAAACTGATTTTTCTTGCTCTTTCATACGATTGCGAATCTCTTTCGCAAAAGTAGTAAAAAATTACGAATGAAGGTGAATTAATCTTCTTATTTTATTACATCACCAAGCTGATAAATAGCATTTTCGGGAGGAGTGAGCAACGTCTTTCTTTGAGCGATAATTAAACCTTGTGCTGTTGAGCAGCGGGTTTCTCTTCGGCCATGACCGAGGCGTATCCGTCCCCGCTTGCACTCCACATGGTGAGTAATATCACCAATCCGATAGCGGCAACGGCGATCAATGCGAGATACGTCGAACCCCAGCCGTAGTGCTGCGCGATGAATCCAATGCCTACACCCGAAATCAGCGTGCTTGCGTATCCGAAGATGCCGAGCAACCCGTTGGCACTCGAAGAGGCGCGTTTGGTGGCTTGGTTGGCGGCAGCAATGCCCAACAAAGCCTGTGGTCCGTAGATGAAAAAACCGATGAGGGTAAACGGAATTGCTTGTAGCCACCACGCGGCATCGGACGGCATCTTCCAGAATGCCAATGTCGAGAGAATAACGCCCCCCATACAGACTACACAGGTGCGGTGTGCGCGGCTGCCGAAAAGATGATCGGTAGCCCAGCCGGCAACGATCATGCCGAGGTTTCCACCGGCTAACTCGAAGATTGCCAGCATTACGGCCGCTGATGCCAGCGAGATTCCGCGCGATTCGCTCAGGAGGGTCGGCCCCCAGTCGAGAAAGGCAAAGCGGACGACGTAGACGAAAAAATTAGCGGCGGCTAACGTCCAGATGAGTCTGTTTTTGAAGACATGGCGGCTTACGAAACGGCGGTACTCGGCGGCATTTACTTCGCTTAACTCTTGCGGTACATCGCCTTGGCCGATAGCTCTCAACTCCGGAAGTCCGACTGAGGAGGGTGTGTCGCGCAGTGCCAGCCAGAGCGACCCTGCGCCGGCGAGCGCAACGAGAGCCGGAACCAGAAAACAGAGTCGCCATGCGCTCATGCCGAAATGGTGCATCATGAATCCGCAGAGAATCACGACCAATCCGGCTCCGATCGAATGTGAGGTGTTCCAAATCGACATCTTCGTGGCCAGTTCGTTGGCCGGAATCCAATGTGTCATCAGCCTCGGTACTGGAGGAACTCCGAACCCTTGCAGATAACCGTTTATCAGCCACAGTAATCCCATAAACAGCACTAAGGCGGTTGCGAATTTATCGCCTTGCGATTCGCCGGCAAAGAGAGCGGCGGCCATGTCGCTGCATCCGAATGCCATGTTGACCACGGCGCTGAACAATAGACCGAAAACCATCATCTTGCGTGCGCTCACGCGGTCGGCTATAAATCCGTTAATGAACCTCGAAAGACCGTAGATCACCCCGTTAAGCGACAGAAAAATGCCTAACTGGATCTTGGTAATCCCAAATTCCGCTTCGATTCCGGGCATGGCCAACGAAAAGTTTTTGCGCACGAAGTAATAGAGCGCGTAACCGAACATGGCACTGATGATTGTTCGTGTCTGCCAGTATTTGAAGCGTTTCTGGGTATCATTTTCGGTCATGTGGGGCCTTTATTGATGGATGAATAGCACTTTGTTGAAGAATTCGCGGCGATTGCGGATCAGGTCGAAGGCCTGCTCGAATTGCGCGAAATCGAACCGATGAGAAACCAGCGGGCGAACGTCAATGCGCCGATCGGCGATGGCTTGCAGCGCAATTCTCCACTCGTTGTGGGCATCGTTATAAAGGCTGTTCCATGTGCCGTGCAGGGTTAGCTGTTTGCGTAGTATCTCCCAATAACCTTTCTGGGTCAATGTCATATCTCCTGCTGGATTGCCCATACATACTACTGTGCCGAAACTCTTTGCTGCCGTAAGTGCCTGCTCCCATGTCTGTGCAACACCGGCTCCTTCGATGCACACATCGGCTCCGTGGCCATTCGTCTGATGGCGAATGTAGGCCACCGGATCGTTGTTGCGTGTGTCGATTGCGTATTCGAAACCGAGAGAACGCGCAAATTCTATTTTGGTGGGATCAATGTCGCAAAGCACCACCTTTCCCGCGCCCGATGTGCGTGCCCACAATGCCAGCATTATACCGATTGGACCGGCTCCAAAGATGGCCACCGTGTCACCAATGCGAATCTTGCCCAATCCAATGGCGTGTAATGCAACGGCTGCCGGTTCGCACATAGCAGCCTCTTCGTAGGTTAGAGTCTCTTCGAAAAAGAGAAGATTCCACTCCTTGACGGCGATGTACTCGGCGAAGGCCCCGTCACGGCGAGATCCGTAGTAGTCGTAATCGTGGCATTGTGCGTATTCGCCGACTTGGCAAGCTTCGCATTTTCCGCAGGGTATGAGTGGAAAGACGGCTGCGCGGCGGCCAATCCACTCCGGTTTGTCGGAATCGACGATTTCGCCTGCAAATTCGTGCCCTGGGATGGTTGGAAAGTGGTATGTGCCTTTGGTGAAGATGCGCGGCAGATCGCTGCCGCAGATGCCGCATGCGCGGACTTTGAGGAGAACCTCTCCGCTTTTGCGGATGGGTGTTGCTACCTCTTCGTAGCGAAGATCGCCTATGGCGTGCAGGTTGAGTGCTTTCATTCTGTTTTTTCTATTTTCGGGATTCGTACAGACCGATAAATTCGGTTGGATAGTCGGTTTCGATGATGTCGGGATGTTTGGCAACCTCTTTTTGGAATGCGGCGATGCGTTCGCTGCGAGTTGTAAGTTTGTCGTGTGTGGGTGACATGGAGATCATGCAGCGCACGCCGACCCGATGCAAAGCATCGTAGAGTGCCTTGTTGTCGGGATCCATGGTGGAGCTAACGACGTAGACGATGAATCGTGACCATGGAATTTTGGTGGCTTCGTAAGCGCGAAAAGCCTCCATGTCGGCAATCCATGCCGAAAAATGGGCGTCAGGGTCGATCTTTATGCAGAATTGCGCCTCTTCGGGGGTATGGACGGTGTAGATGACATTTTTTGCGCCTAACGCATTGACAAGTCTTATCAAAACATCGCGTGTCACATCTTTTTTGTCGAAGTTGAGAATGGTCTTTCCTTGGCTCCACCGGATAACCTCATCAACGCGCGGTATTTTATAGGGCGTTCGGTTTCCCCAACGATCTACAAGGTCGAACTGTTGCAGTTCGGCAAACGTGTAATCATTAACATAGCCCTTACCAGTTGTTGTGCGGTCGATCTTGGCGTCGTGCATCAAGACGATCACGCTGTCTTTGGTCATACGAGGGTCAATTTCGAAAAACGAAGGCATGCGGCCAAGCGTATATTCGAAAGCTTCGATTGAATTTTCGGGAAAACCTATCGCTATACCACCACGGTGACCGCTGATGATCATCGCGCAGGAGGGTGAGTAGCGAAAATATTCCTCCATTTGAGCGTAGTTCCTGCAGGGGATTTTGTTTAATGGTCGCTCTTTTTCACCGCCAAAGCTTGCGTGTATCCATAGCGATCCAACGAGTGGAAGTATCCAATTTTTGAGCCTCATAGGTTTGTTATTATTTCGTATTTTTTCGTTTTGTGCTTTCGAATATCGTTGCAAATGTAAGTTATTACTTTTGCAAACGCAATCTTTTCGGTGAAAAAATTTGAATATCTTCAATTATTTTATATCTTTGTCTACTCAATAAGGTCGAATTTCACCTTTTTTTCTGTGGCGGTTTCGTTTCCGACCGCATCTTGTTGATCAAATATAGAGTCGTATGAAGCGTTTTTTTTGTATTGGACTATTGTTATCCGTTGCCTTGCATCTGGAGAGTGTGGCGCAAGAGTCGGTGCGTATTGCACATGGCCCCTACTTGCAGGCTGTTGGTGAGGAGGAATTTACGGTGCTATGGACAACCAACACCGATGCAGTATCGTGGGTGGAGGTTGCGCCTGATGACGGAACCCATTTTTATGCGGAAGAGCGTCCTCGCTATTACCAAACTCGCTTTGGCCGCCGGATCATCGGCAAATTACATGCGGTGCGTGTTACCGGCCTGCAACCGGCTACTACCTATCGTTATCGGGTGATGCAGCAGGGGGTGTTGCTTGATGAGGGAAAAACGCGCGTTCTCTATGGCGAGGGATACGGGTCGGATATCCTCAAACATAAGCCCTTTGAAGTGACGACTCTCGATGCTTCGAAGACGGCTGTCCGTTTTGCCGTGGCTAACGACATGCACGAGCACAACGAGGAGTTTCGGACTCTGTTTCGTGACGTAGCGCAGGGCAACTATGATTTTATCTGTTTGAATGGCGATATGCTCACCTGCATTGACTCGGAAAAGGCTCTTTTTGATGCCTATTTGCAGTCAGCCTCGGAGCTATTTGCCAGCCAAATACCGATTTATGTGGCGCGCGGCAACCATGAAAATCGCGGAAAGTTTGCTTTGTCGTATATGGATTATTTTCCATCGTCGAGTGGCTGCCCCTATTTCGCATTTCGGCAAGGACCCGCCTTTGTCATCGTTCTCGACAGCGGTGAAGATAAACCCGATAGCGATATTCGCAATCTCAATCTGATGCTTTCTGATGAGTTTCGACGCGAAGAGGCTGCTTGGTTACGCTCGGTAGTGACCAGCGAAGATTTTCGAAAAGCCCCTGTGCGGATCGTTTTGTGCCATATGCCTCCCGCCCCAAAGGGATGGCACGGAGGGGTGGAAGTAAGTCGGCTCTTTGTGCCGATTCTGAATGACGCGGGGATAGATCTGATGCTCTGCGGTCATACTCACCGCTATTCGTTTACCGAGTCCGGAGGTGACAACGGCTGCCAATTTCCGGTACTCTGTAATCCGGCTCTTTGTCGCCTCGATGTGGGTGTAGATGCTTCACAGATCACTCTTGATATTGTTGACACGCAGGCGAAAACCTTGAAGTCACACCGAATTCCGGTGCGGCGTTAGAACGGTTTGTCGAGGGCGGTAGCAGTCAGCGTTTCGGGCGATGAGGTCGTGGTGTGGCGTTGCCAAATCATGGCGAGGTCGTCTGCCGCATTTCCGGTTCCGAAGTCGAAATGATCGGCCGATCGGAAAGTAGTCGGAGTGTTGCCGACGAAGCCGAATCGTGCGTAAAAGTCGCGCAGCCACTCCTCGCCGGGGTTCGGAATCAGAAAAGCCGCATCATCGCCCCGTTCGTTAATTACCTGCATGGCTTGTTGCATCAATGCGGTAGCGATGCCACTCTGGCGGAAGTCGGGATTGGTTGCTACGCCATAAATATAAGAGGTGCGCCCCAACTCGGTTTCGAACGGCAGCAGGTGTAACATGCCAACGGTGTGACCTTCGCGCTGAACGGTAAGCATCGTGTGGCGTGAGTAGTGATGCATGAGAAATGAGTCGATGAACTGTTCGTCATCGCCAAACACTTTTAGCCACAACTCTTTGCATGCAATTTCATCGGGATGCAGGTGAATGGCCATATATTTATGTTGCAGAAAAGCGGGTTGATACGACAGTTTTGCGTGGCGCAAGCCCTCAATACCCAGATCCTCTTCGCGGTTGATGAAGGCGAAATGAGGTGGCAGGTGCTGCGCAAAGAGTTTATTGATGATTGTGAAAGCACCATCGTAATCCGTGTCGGCTTTCTCGACATGTGTGTCGAATGCGTTGTTGGTGAGTGCCGAACCATAGGTAAAGGCGATTAGACGGTCACCGACATAAATACATCCACCCAGCAACCCCAACGCCTCGAAATTGGCAAAAGCCCGTTGCATTGCGCGTTGTTCGGCGCATAACTCCGAGGAGCGCCCTTCGTGGTTGCGACGCCATTCGCGTTCGAGAGCCATGCACTCTTCGAACCGATCGGGGGTCAGCTCTTCGTAGCGATAGTCGGGATACTCTGCCGTGAAACGGTTGATGTGGTTGCGTTTGGGCTGGTATTTACGTCCTGCAAGGTTGCGCAGGTCATCGGCATTATAGACATAATCCTCCATGTCGCGATTTGATTCGAAGGCGAACTGACCTACATGCATCCGACGAATCATTTCGCGACCTTCATCGGTGATGCCGATGATGCGTAGGCGTTGGCCATGAGCGTGGGCATCTTCCCGCATGCAAGGGATCAGATGTGCAAAATCGCCTGTGCCGACCGGTTGCATATAGCCGATCTTCTCGCCGCCGTCAATCTGAAATCGGATTACCAAGAATCCGTCGCGGTCGCCCCACGCACTATGGTAGACCGATTGCCAGCAATACATGTTGGCGAACGAAAGATCGCAATTGCAGATTCCGGAAGGTAGTGTGTACCGCTCGATTTCGGCGCGATCTTCAAGGCTCACCTGCTTGAATTCAATCATGTATGGTGTAATTTTTCTGTTCCACGTGGCTGTAATATTGCTGCACGAGTGCTTTGAGTTGCTCTTGCAACGCCTCTTCGTGATTCTCGGAAGAGGTGTTGGTGCGAAGGGTAGATGTGGCCCGATTCTCCTCCAACGTCAATAGCAAAGAGTCTGTTACGGCACGAAATCCACCGCTGTAACTGACCGACCAAGAGGGGCGTTGTGGTTCGTTGAAAAGATCGCGTCCGAATGCGAAGTAGGGGCGGTTGTTGCCGAGCAAGCCCAACAACGTCGGCATGATGTCGAGTTGTTGCGTGACATGATTAATTGTTCCGCGGAGTGCTCCATCGGGTGTGTAGATGAATCCGATGATGTGGCAGTTGCCCGGATATTCATGGGTTTCGGGTGCCATTTTTTCCGATGAAACATGATCGGCGACAAATACGAAAATTGTCTGTCGGAACCACTCGTCGTTGCCGAAACGGTCGAAAAAGTGGCGGAACGCCAGATCGTCATAGGCGACCCCTTTGTGTATTTTGGTGTACCCTTCGGGTAACGTTGTTGCATATTTTTCGGGGACGAGGAAGGGGTGGTGGGAAGAGAGGGTAAAGAGCGATGCAAAGAAGGGTTGCCGGGTGGTGGCAAGCTCTTCGCCCAAAAATTGGAGGAATGGTTCGTCCCAGATACCCCAATAACCATCGAAATCGCCCTTTCCGTGACGAGCCTCATACTCTTCGCGGCTTACCAGACGCTCGACACCGGCCGAGCGTGCATAAGCTCCAAATCCCATTGAACCGTGCTCCGATCCGCAATAGAATGCGGTGGAATATCCCATTTCAGCCAATATGGCGGGTAGTTGGCGACTTTCACCCAATGATTGCGGCATCAGGACAAAAGGCGTTTTAAACGAAGGAATGCTGCCCAAAATAGCGGGCAATGCCTGTATCGAACGGGTTCCATTGGCGTACATTTGATTGAAACATAGTCCGTTGCGCATTAACGAATCGAGGAATGGCGTGAACCCCTTTATCGGTTTGTCGGCGTAGAGTTCGGGATGCAGTTGGGCCGAATGTTCGGCCGACATGCTCTCCATAATGAAGACCATGACGTTGCGCCCCTTTAAATTGACCTGTACGCTGTCGGCAGGTTGGTGTTTGGGGGTGAAATAGGTCGGTAATTGCTCCGGTGTAAAGTATTTTTGATACTTTACTGATGTCGAATCGCCGATCGTGCGCAGGATGCAAAACGGGTTACTCAATATCAGATTGGCTCGGCTGCTCTCTGACGTATATAACATCGCGTTGGAGAGCGTGATCGGTCGTGTCATGCGGGTTACGCCGCCGCGCATGCCAGCTACGCAGAGGGCTGCACCTACGCCGAAAAGTATTGTGTTGACCCCATAATAGAACCAACCGCTGAGAGGACTCTCTTCGCGCACGCGCCGTCCGTAGCCGATCCAGAGCAGCGCGGTGAGCACGATTGCGGCGACAACTAACCCCCAATTATCAACCATGAATTTACCGATGAGTTGCAGAGAGTTGTCGTTGTCGGCAAAGAAGATCTCATCGGCGGTGAATCGTTTCTGTGTGTAGCGGAAATAGACGGCATCGGAGAGGTTGATGGCGACAATCAGCAGCGAATTGATTATTACATAGTAATAGAACAACATACTGCGCCACCATCTCTTTTCGCGCAGGTGGAGTGGGATGAGCGACAGCAGGATAAAAAGCCCGTTGGCATAGATGATTGATACCGTGTCGAACTTCAAAGCTCCCGAAAAGAGGGGCACGAACTCGTTCCACGTGATTGTGCCGAAGAGTTCGCGGTTATAAAACCAAAAAATGACTCGGCAGCACATCAGTACCACATACAGTACCCCGATGCGCCACACGAGCATCGCCACATGGTTATGGAGCAGTCGTTGCATCGTACAAAGGTGTTATTCGCAAGCTTTCAGCGACATGTCGAGCGATTTGATCTGGTGGGTCAAGGCCCCGATCGAGATAAAATCGACTCCACATTCCGCGTAGTCGCGCATGGTTGTGAGCGTGATACCACCGCTCGATTCGGTTTCGCACCGTCCGGCCACCTTCTCGACCGCTTTGCGTGTCATTTCGGGGGTGAAGTTGTCGAACATGATCCGGTCGCAGCCACCGGCGGCAAATACTTTGTCGATGTCTTCCAATGAACGGACTTCGCATTCGATCGGAATCTGCTTGCCTTTCACGCGCAAATACTCTTTTGCGCCGCGAATAGCCTGTTCAATACCGCCGGCAAAGTCGATGTGATTGTCTTTCAGTAAGATCATATCGAAAAGACCCATGCGGTGATTCTCGCCACCGCCGATCTTCACGGCCATTTTGTCCAGTACGCGCATGCCGGGGGTGGTTTTGCGCGTATCTAATACCTTGGTGTGCAGCCCTTCGAGGGCCTTGACATAGACCGCCGTCTGGGTTGCTACGCCGCTCATGCGCTGCATGATATTGAGCAGGATTCGTTCGGCTTGCAGCAGCGAACGCAATCGCCCCGATACGTAAAATGCCACGTCACCGGGTTTTACGCGATCTCCATCGTGAAGCAGTTGCTCGAACTTCATTTCGGGATCGAGCCGGTTGAGAACAATCTGTGCGATCTCAATGCCGGCGATCGTTCCCTCCTGCTTGCATAACAAACGCATCCGGCCGTGTTCAGCGGCCGGAATGCAGCACAGCGATGTGTGGTCGCCGTCACCAATATCTTCTTTAATACAGAGTTCGATCAACTCCTCTACAAAAGGTTTATACTCCTCTTTCATTGCATTTATTTAGTTCTTACAATCATTCTGCCGTTGTAGGTGACTTGGTAGGCACCGTACTTGGTTGTGCATACAAAACTTACCGTCAGCACCGTGTCCTCGATCTTCACCGAAAGATCCGAAATCGGATAGGCCGGAAAAGGCTGATAACCGCTGCCTTTCTGCATGTCGGCTTCGGGAATGACGTTAGTCAGCGCGGCGGTTGCCGTTTTGCCCGTTCCCGTGAAAAGCACCCCCGGGATTCGCATCTCGACACCCGGCATGGCGGACATGAAGCGCGTGGCGTGCATGTACATCACCGACTTGTTGCTGTTGCCGCTGTTGCTTGCGGTCAACTCGAAATACGCCTTCTTGTCGGTAAACGTGTCACCGGAAGTCGTATTTGTTGACGTCGATGTTCCGTAAAACTGGATGTTGTTCTCAATCAGTCCGTTGCTGAGCAAGTTGTTGCTGGTCGCATAGTTGTACTTTTCGCCGTACAATTTTACATCATAGTCCGAATCTTTGTCGCAGGCGACGGCAGCTACTGCCAGCGCGAGCAAAAGTAAGCATTTTTTCATGGTTTTCAATATTTTTTAGAGGTTTATATGCAAGGTGATGCCGAAGGTGCGCGGACGCCCTTTTTGGACAAACTGGTTTCCCATGGATTTGAAATAGAAGACCTCGTAATCGTTTGCAGCGAGGTTCCGTGCCCACAGATCGAGTGAATAGTGTCGATGTTCAAACCTTAGCGAGGCGTCAAGCAGTAGGTAGAACGGCTGTGAGAGCGTATTCTCCTCGTTCCACCAGATTCGTCCCGTACCTCGCACGCCACCCTGTACCACCACGTCGCCCAGCCAATCGACTCCGGTCGGAATCGTCCATGCCGCGCTGGCCGAGGTGGTGTGTTGTGGGGCATAGGGAATGTGGTTGCCACGATAATCGGCCTTGCCATCGTTGAACCGAATGAAACGGGCGTTGGTATAACCATAGCTGACATTCAAGTCGAGATTGCGATGCGGAACGAACAGAAAGGCTACCTCTGCCCCGTAGCTGCGGGTATGACCGGCGTTGGTCATCATGCGACCGGTGGACGAACCGGTCGGAAAGACGGTCAATTGCTGATCGCGGCAGTCGATGTAGAAGAGCGCAAAGTCGCCGCGCACCGCCCCTTGGGCGCACGAAAAGTGACCGCCCAATTCGTAGTTCCAGCTGTATTCGGGTTTATACGACATTTGGTCGCTCTCCTCGTATTTCAGTCCGGAGGCCATCTCCCATTTGAGCTTCTCCTGCAAAATGTCCGAAAAGATTTGCGTGTTGAACCCACCGGCTTTGTACCCCTTCGAAATGGATGCGTAGAGGTTGCGGTTCTCATCGAAAGCGTAGAGAACGGTGAACTTCGGAAGAATTTCGAGATAGGTGTGCGAGAGGGAGTTCCCCTCGTCGATGTCGGCCGATAGTGAGGTGTGCTGGCCGTTATAATCGTAGGTATAGGGGAGCGATGCTTGGGTGTGATAGCGCAGGATCGTGTGTTCGAGATCGGCACGAATACCGGCCGTAAAGGTCCATCCTCCGGTTACGAAACGCGATTCGTGGTAGAGAGCCGCACCGAGTGATGGGGCGCGAAAATCAGAGTTGAGCGGCAGCCTCTTTTCGGGGCTGACGTTGCTGTCCCACGCAAATTGTCCTACTCCGGCTCCGCTGGCATTGGCAAAGATCAACTCATCAATTCCCGTTTCTTTGAAGAGAACCGGAGCATCCATCGTGTAGCGGCGATAGAAGGTGAATAATCCGGCTAACCATCGGTAGTGCCCCTGCTCGTGGGAGCGGAAGACGAGATCTTCGGTCAACGAGTGGTCGCGCCGCGATTGCTCCAATGTGAAGTAGGAGAGCGGCAGAAAATCCTGATCGAGCGTCATGCAGTCGTTCGAATAGTGATAACTTGTGATTGACGAAACGGAGTACTTTTCGGCATCGTATCGAATCGTCAGTCCGTCACTCACGGTGGTTCGGGTGTAAGAGCAGGGGTCGTTGTAGCGGATCTCTCCTGCACGAATTACACTTTGACCGTTGCGGATGATCTCCTCCCCGATATAAGTATAAGGATAGCCGCCCTGATCGAGCACTGAGAACGAGAAGGTATTGTCGATCCTCAGTCCGTTTTTCGCCCGCCATTGAGTCTTCCAACGTCCGCCCCCCATGCGTTCCCAGTCGCACTTCTCTCCGGTTTCGAGATTCTCGAAAAAACCGCCGGAACGGGTGTAGAAGCCTGCTACGGCCATGCCCAAATCGGGACGCAACTTGTGGTAAGCGGCCGCACGGAAACGATAGCTATCGCCGCTGGCATATCCGACACTCAATCGAACGCCTTCGTAGGTGAGTGGCGAGAGGGTGTAGACATTGACCACGCCACCCATAGTGTTTCGACCGTAGAGGGTCGATTGTGGGCCGCGCAGCACCTCTATGCGTTCGATGTCGGAGAGTTCGGTGTCGAAATTATCCTTGTTTAGGATCGGGACATTATCCACATTCAACCCCACGACCGGTTGGTCGATGCGTGCTCCCAGTCCGCGGACATAGACCGAGGAGGTCATGCGCGATCCGTAGTCGGGAATGTAGAAGTTGGGGACGATTTGCGAGAGATCCTTGATCGCCCCGACATGAGCCCGTTCAGCCGTGCGTGTGCCGAGGATCGAGGCGGCCAACGGTTGTGAGCGCAATACCAAACCTTGTTTGATGGCTGTCACCTGCACCTTATCGACAACGATCGTGGTGTCGGCCACATCTGCGGCTGAGGTCGGTAGTGAACGCGAATCGGCCGATGCCCCGAAGGGAAGCAGCGACAGAAAGAGGCATAAAAGGGAGTTGTATGGCGAAATATAAATTTTCATCGGATGCAAAGGAACGGCTTTTTTCCGTTTGGTGCAATCCTAATTTATGAGGAGAGGTTCAAATCGTCTCCGCATCAATGTATCCGCATCGAACAGCATAGATGGCCAACTCGGCGACCGAGCGCAGACCCAACTTTTCGGAGATGTTGCGGCGGTGGGAGATAACTGTTGTTAGTCCGATCGAAAGCCGGTCGGCGATCTGTTTGTTGATATATCCGCGTGCTACGAGGATCAGTACCTGCACTTCGCGATCGGTAAGAATCCCCTTTTTAGGCGCAATGTTCTCCATGTCGTGGTCGTGACGGTGTGCGCCGTGGTGCATGCTCAGAATGTCGTGTACCAAACCCTCCTCGCTGGTGCAGACATCCAGACAGTGCATGCCGGCATATCCTTCGCGCGGTTGGCCGTTGCAGAGTAGGATGATTTTGTGGCGGCGTTCCCGAAAAAAAGGGGCGTGGTCGGTGTAGAGTGATGCTGCGATGAAGCAGTGGTAGAATTGTTCCGGTTCCGATTCGGCAAAGGTGGTGAAGTCGCCGAAGACCTCGACGTCGGCGATCGGAATGACCTTTTCGAGAATGGCCTTCATGCCGATACCGGTCAGGATGCTTGGGGTGACGACGGCTATTGTGGGGCGTGGTTGCATCTTATTCGTGGTGATAGGGTTCGTTGTTGAGAATCGTGAAGGCACGATAGATCTGTTCGGCGAAGATGGCGCGAACGATCTGGTGCGAGAAGGTCATGCGCGACAACGAAAGACGTGCATCGGAACGGGCATATACTTCGTCCGAAAAGCCATAGGGGCCTCCGATGACCAGTACCAACCGCTTCACGCCGCTGTTCATCCGTTTCTGTAACCAGAGCGCAAATTCGACCGAGCGCATCTCCTCGCCGCGTTCGTCGAGCAGGACAACATAGTCCCCGTCGCTCAATTGTCGCAGGATTGCTTCTCCTTCGGCTGTGCGCTGTTGCTTGATGGTTAGATTTTTGTTGTTGCGTAGGTCGGGGAGTATGGTCATGGCGAACCGGCAATAAAAGTTCACGCGCTTGGTGTACATCTCCACCAGCGAGGCTACCTCCTTCGAGTCGGTCTTACCGATTACTATAAGTTCGAGAACCAATGTAAATGACGCATGTTAAAGGGTGTTACAAATCGCTATTCCACTCTCCGTCCGCATCTTCGTAGATTACCGCGCGGGACGGTTCCACACTTTTGAGCCATTGGTAGGCTTTGTACATATTGTAGCCGTTGCCCGATGCTCCTCCCAAGGCAAAGGCAATGACGCATGTGTGGTTTCGTGAACGGTAGTACATGGCTTTGACTCGCTCGACAAACTCGGTTGCCAACGCGGGGTCATTTGCCGGAGTGCCCCCCACGGCGCGATTGTCGCGTTGCTCCGGAGCGTTGATGTTGGCTCGGTCGATGACGTAGAGTCCTAATTCGTCACAGAATTGGTAGAACCACTCCGGTTGCGGGTAGTCGGGACAGATCGTATTTTTGCCCTGCGCTTTGATTGTTTTGAGTTGGGACAGGGTTGTTTTACGATCACTCGCTGCATTGTAGGTTGCTTTGACGAGCGTCAGTTCCTTGTCGAATCGTATGATGCGACCCTCTGTCAGTTCGGTCTTGCCGAATCCGATTCGCAGTGGCATGTACTCCTTGTAGACGCCGTTGCGTCGCGTGAAGAGCATCACTTTATAGAGCGGTGGCAAGGTTTTCCCTCCGGCCGTCCATTTGTTTGCGTAGGTGCCGTAGATGAAGGGGGTAAAACGCACGGTGTCGGTCGAACGACCCGGTAATAAAATATCCTTCATGTTGAATTCCAGCAGCTTACCTTGCGGTGAATAGATGTCAAATCCCACCGTCATCTTCTCTTCGTAGTTGAACGAATTTTGGGCGATGATTTTTAGATCGAGTACTCCGAATTTGCGAGTCGAATCAGGAATGAGTGCAATCTCGAAGTCGCGGATTGATCGTTTGTCCTGATAATAGAGATAGCTGTTTGTAAATGGTTTTCGTGCTGTGAACGGGGTGCTGTTGAGAGCCTCTGCCGGGCTTTCGCGCAGGATGATCCGAAAGGAGTTACCCCCTTGAATAACGAATGGTGTGAGCGCGAATTCGGCCGGTGTGGCGGGATCTTCGACCTCGGCTACAAGCTGGTCGTTGAGCCACAGCGAGTAGGGTTTGCCTGTGTTTTCGAGATGCAGATAGACGTTGCCATCGGTCCATTCGTAGGGGATCTCGATCGTCTGTCCCACGATCGACATGCGATCGCCTGCCGCAACGATCTGCGGAGCGAATTCGAGGTAATAGCCCGCTTTGGTGCGCTCCTGTGCATCGGCGTCGTGGCGAGTGTCGAAGGGGATCACCTCGCTGCGATAGATACGTCCGGCATCGAGAGTGCCGACAGTAGCTGTTTCGGAGAGTTCTTGTGCCGTAGCAGCGAGTGTTGCAAGGAGAAAAAGGGGAGATAGAACCGATTTCATAGTAGCCGTAAATAACGATATATGCCTACAAAGGTACTTTTTATTTTGGCAACTCGCAAATAATCGCTAACTTTGTCAATTCGGAAAAATTGATAAAACATTTGTTAAAACAGATCGTAGTATGAAATCACAACGGATCGCAGAAATTCTCAAATCGGGTGTCGTAGACTCCGATATCGTGGTCAAAGGCTGGGTGCGCACCAAGCGCGGTAACAAGAATGTGGCATTTATTGCCCTGAATGACGGCTCGTGTGTGGCTAATATACAGATTGTTGTCGATTTGGCAAAGATCGCCGAAGAGGAACTGAAAACGGTCTCAACCGGAGCGTGTATTCGTGTCGATGGCCGTTTGGTCGCTTCACCCGGGCAAGGTCAAGGCGTTGAGGTGGCTGCCGAGAAGATCGAGGTCTACGGCACGGCAGACCCCGAAACCTACCCTTTGCAGAAAAAAGGGCACTCGCTCGAATTTTTGCGTGATATTGCTTACCTGCGTCCGCGTACCAACACCTTCGGTGCTGTGCTGCGTATTCGCCACGCAATGGCCTATGCCATTCACGAATATTTCAACAAGAACGGATTCTACTACTTCCATACCCCGATCATTACCGCCTCGGATTGCGAAGGAGCAGGGGCGATGTTCCAAGTGACGACGCTCGATATGAACAACGTGCCTAAAACCGAGGAGGGCAAGGTGGATTATGCGCAGGATTTCTTCGGTAAGTCGTGCAATCTGACCGTATCGGGTCAGTTGGAGGGCGAGTTGGGGGCGCTGTCGTTGGGGCGGATCTACACCTTCGGCCCAACGTTCCGCGCCGAGAATTCCAATACGCCGCGTCACGCCTCGGAGTTCTGGATGATCGAACCCGAAGCCGCTTTTTACGAGTTGGATGACAACATGGAGTTGGCCGAAGATTTCTTGAAATATCTGATTCGCTATGCGTTAGACAACTGCCGTGAGGATCTCGAATTTATGAATAAAATGTGGGATCCCGAACTGCTCGAACGTTTGCAGTTTGTGATTAATAACGATTTCAAGCGGTTGGATTATACCGAAGGCGTTGAGATTTTGAAGGCTTCGGGGCGCAAGTTCGAATTCCCCTGCGATTGGGGTTGCGACCTGCAATCAGAGCATGAGCGGTATCTGGTTGAGGAGCATTTCAAGCGTCCCGTTATTCTGATTAACTACCCGAAGGAGATCAAAGCCTTCTACATGAAACAGAACGAAGATGGCAAAACAGTACGCGGTATGGACGTATTGTTCCCCAAAATCGGCGAGATTATCGGCGGCTCGGAGCGAGAGGCCGATTACGGCAAACTTTGTGCACGTGTGGCCGAGCTGGGCATGAGCGAGAAGGATATTTGGTGGTATCTCAACACCCGTCGCTGGGGATCGGCTCCGCACTCCGGATTCGGATTGGGATTTGACCGATTGCTGATGTTTGTGACCGGATTGAGTAATATTCGCGATGTGCAGCCCTTCCCGCGTACTCCGCAGCATGCCGACTTCTAATTTGAATGGAAGATGATGAACGGAAAAAGAAAAATTAGAAGTTGCCGTATGTGAGATTTTTAATTTTTCTTTTTTTAATTTTTCATGCTTACAAGTATGCCAATCAACCAACGACAAGTACTCGCGCTTCAACAAAAACTCTCTCCGCAACAGATTCAGATGATTAAGTTGTTGGAGTTGCCGACCGTGCAACTCGAACAACGGATCAAACAGGAGATTGAGGAGAATATCGTGTTGGAAGAGGAGGAGCGGACGTCGGAGGATGAGGAGCAACAACCCCAGCAGATCTCGGTCGATGAGTATCTGCGCGAAGACGATACGCCATCGTATAAAAGCCGAATTAACAACTACTCGAAAGACGACAAACAACGACCGGTCTATCTGACCGAAGGGCGTTCGTTGCAGGAGTATTTGGTTGAACAGTTGGGTTATCGCAACCTTTCGGAACGCGACATGCGGTTGGCAACCTATCTGATCGGCAGCATGGACGAAGATGGTTATCTGCGCCGCGATTTGGAGTCGGTAACCGATGATATCGCCTTCACTATGGGAATCGAGGTGTCGGTCGGTGAGTTGGAGCGGTTGTTGGGGGTCATTCACGAATTGGAACCGGCTGGTATCGGTGCGCGTAATTTGCAGGAGTGTCTTTTGCTGCAAATCGGACAGTTGCCGATCAATAGCCGTGCTCGCCGTTTAGCTCGCAAGATACTGACTAACTATTTCGATGAGTTTGTCAAAAAACATTACGAAAAGTTGATGGCGCGTTTGCAGGTTTCCGAAGATGATTTTCGCGAGGCGATCGCCGAGATCAAACGACTCTCGCCCAAACCCGGAAACCTCTATGCAGAAGGCGGAACCGATACGACCCCCTATATCATTCCCGATTTTATTTTGGACTACCAGGATGGGCAGTTCAACTTGTCGTTGAATGCTTACAATGTGCCCGAAGTGCGTGTCAATCGCCGCTATATGGAGATGATTCGCGATATGGTGGCCTCGGACGGTACGGTCAGGGAGGAGAATAAGGAGGCTATTCAATTCGTAAAAAACAAAATCGACTCGGCAAAATGGTTTATTTCAGCCATCAAACAACGCCACGATACGTTGATGCGGACGATGCAGACTATTCTCGACTATCAGCGCGAGTACTTCAAAGACGGTGACCGTTCGAAACTACGGCCGATGATTCTCAAAGACATTGCCGACCGCACGGGCCTCGATGTGTCGACTATTTCGCGTGTAGTTAATAGCAAATATGTGCAGACCCAATTCGGAATTATTTTGTTGAAATCGCTCTTCTCCGAGGCGATGCAGACCGATACGGGTGAGGAGGTGTCGAGCTACGAGATCAAACACATCTTGCAGGAGTGCATCAACGAAGAGGACAAGCGTCGCCCGCTAACCGATGAAACGTTGATGGACATACTCAATGCAAAGGGTTATCACATTGCGCGCCGCACGGTAGCTAAATATCGGGAGATGTTGGATATTCCCGTGGCTCGCTTACGGAAACAGATTTAACGGGCGGAGGTTACGCCCCCCACACATAAAAGAGGAAACCGATGAATTACGAAAAATTGTCACATGGCATCTCGTGGGTCTTGCACCCCTTCCTGCTGCCGCTCTATATGATTCTCTTACTGTTGACGCAGACCGTTTTTTCGCACTATCCGACCAACGTTAAATTTTATCTGTTGTGGGTGGTGGTACTCTATGCCATGCTGATTCCGCTGCTGTCGCTCGGAGTGCTTCGTTCGCTGGGGCGAATCTCTGACTTTCGAATTGACAATCGACGTGAACGACTTTTGCCGTTGCTGATCGGAACAGTGTGCTATGTGTTATGTGCCATTACGTTGGCGAAGATTCCCTCGGCTATCTTTCTGCGAAAATTCATGCTGGCTGCCGCCTGCTGCGAATTGATGTGCTTGGTGGTGTCGTACTATTGGAAGATTAGCCTGCATTTGACGGCTATGGGAGCTGCCGTGGCTCTGCTGGTGGTGATGAATGTGATCGGTGTAGGTAATATGATTGTGCCGTTGATGATCACGATCCTTGCCGCCGGAACATTGGCCTCTGCACGGCTCTATCTGGGCTGTCACAACGGCTATCAGATTTTTGCCGGTTTCTGCGGCGGATTCTGCATCGCGGTGTTGGCGGTGGTGTTTCTTTGAAGATAGCTACTCATAAAGGCTGATATGTTCTAAAACATGCGCCCTCC
>CAYOKU010000037.1:0-22340 GCA_964404645.1 uncultured Alistipes sp. | reverse complement strand
ACAGGCTATGGTGATCAGACGAAGGGTTACCTGCTCTCATCCACCGCGCCCGAATTGGGCAAATGTGCCTGCCTGAGCTATACGGCTACCACCGCCCCTCAATTGGCAACCCTCTCGGCTGCATTCGGAATTTCGGTCAGGTGTGTGAAGAATTGAGCGAGAGAGAATTATAATTTTATAACGAAAGAGTCTGTCTAAACCTAAACTTAGACAGACTCTTTTGCAGAAAAGAGGATTTCCCCTATTTTTTCTTTTTCTGTGTTTCGGTCGATTGTTCGATGTCGGCCTGTTCGTAAGCGGCAACGTGCTTACCATGTTTCTCTTTTTTCGGTTTTTTGTTTCCTGCGGCTCCCATAATAGAATCCTCCAATTATTTAAGTTAAACATTCGGTCGGAGACGGTTCGGTTGCCAACAGCCGGACTGCTCTGTTCAGACTTTATAATGGTCAAAAAGCGTGCCAGAGCAGTTTTGTGTCACTATTTGTCGCGCTTTGTCACTCTTTTGTCAGGATTGAGGCGTAGCATTCCTTGGTATTGTCGGCGAACTGCATCATTCGGAGCGGGTTTGACCCGAAGCAGGTCGCAAATTAGTTGGTAGATGTTCTGATTTTGAAACGAGGTTTGTTTGAATCCGCGTTTAAATGCAGGCCCTGAACCGTAGAAAACCATGTGCATGTCACGATCTTGATTGTCGAATCCGTGCGTGCCGAGTTTTTGCAATGGTTTTGGGCGTGCGGCATAGTTGAGAGTCCATCCGATTTCCGGTATTAGAATAAGATTGGTGAGCCGCGTGGGGTGAGAGCCGTATGAGAAACGCTTGGGCATTTCTTCGCGTTTCCATGCACGAATATGTCCTGTTTTGCGTATAGTTCGCAGAGCCTTCTGGGTGTAGGCTGGACGTACTTCAATACCAAAAGGGTTTCCATTTACAATTCGGATAATTTGTGTTGTATCCAGCAATTCGTAGAGATTTATCACTCGTTTGTCCGATAGCTCTGCCATACCGTGGTCTGCGGTGACGATAAAATTAATGCGGTCAAAAACGGGCGAACGCCGAATCTCTCGAAAAAAATAGGTGAGAACCGAATCAATGCGTTCTGCTTGTGCCACGGCCTGCTTTGAGTTCGGGCCGTAGTTGTGCATAACGGCATCGGGTTGTTCGAAATACCACATGACCAGATCGGGAATTTCGGATTCGGGACGTGTCATATCGCGCAGCACCCAGTCGGCCCGTTCATAATAGGTTGGTTTCGATGAATACCTTGTCCAGACGGATGCTTGTCGTCCGTTGATCGGAACTTCGCTGCCCGGCCACATGTAGATGTGTGCTTTTTTACCTTGGCGTTCGATTGTATTCCAAATCGGCTCGCCACCCCAGAATCCGGGTGTACGCACATCCGTAGTATCGAATACGGACATCTCTCGGCCTTGATGCCGATCGTAAAAATTGTTGTTCACCACGCCATGATGATCGGGATGTAGTCCCGTGGCCATGGAGTAGTGACTTGGAAACGTATTGGAGGGGTAGACCGGATAGATCTCAGCATATGTCCCTGCGTGTGCCAGCGAGTCCAAGGTCGGCGTGTGGCTACGTGCCGCCAGATCCCAACGAAAAGCATCCATCGAGAGGATGATTACATACTGTTTCTCTGTTTGGACGCTTGTTCCGGAGCTCCTGCGTGGGGCTGCGTATGCGGTTAATGTGAGTGTCAGTGCGAAAATTATGGTCTGTTTCATCGTTATCTAATTTTTCATAAAGATATAAAAAATAGGAATGACTTCTCTGACCGTCTAATAAAAAAGCGTTCCCCCAAGAGAGAACGCTTCTACTGACAGAGGTTTAACCTCCTATTTCATATACCCTTTGATGTATTGGTGGTGTGGGCCAAATCGTTCGAATGCGGCTTTATCCAGCTCCTCTTGTGCCGAAGGATCGGCAATTGAGATCAGCAAACGAGCGCGCTCTTGTAATGTTTTGCCGTAGAGATCGACTGCACCATTCTCCGTTACGAACCAGTGAATGTGGTTGCGTGTGGTTACCACGCCTGCTCCGTCAAGTAGTGTCGGGCAAATCTTCGATACTCCCTTTTTCGTGATTGAGGGCATGGCGATGATCGCTTTACCCCCTTTGGAGAGTGATGCTCCGTAGACGAAGTCGATTTGTCCACCAACTCCCGACCAGAATTTCGTACCCAGCGAGTCAGCGCAAACCTGCCCTGTGAGGTCGATCTGCAATGCCGAGTTGATGGCTGTTACTCGATCGTTTTTCGAGATGATGTACGGATCATTCGTATAGCCGACATCCATCATCAATACACCCGGGTTATCGTCGATGAAGTCGTAGACACGTTTCGAACCCATTAGGAACGTAGAGACCATTTTACCCTTATCGATATTCTTTGCCTCGCCGTTAACCACTCCCTTTTCGACCAGCGGCAGTACGCCATCGGCGAACATTTCGGTGTGAATACCGAGATTTTTATGGTTGCCCAGTTGCGCTAAAACAGCATTCGGAATAGCACCAATACCCATTTGGAGTGTTGCTCCGTCTTCGATCAATGCGGCGCAATGCTTACCAATCGCGGTTTCGACCTCGTCCGGTTCTGTGAACGGAGCCTCGATCAGCGGCGTGTTGTCCTCGACAAAGAAATTGATCTTCGAGATCGGAATCATCGCCTGTCCGAAGGCGCGAGGAACATTCTTGTTGATCACAGCAATCACAAACTCGGCACATTCAACGGCAGCCAGCGTAGCATCGACCGATGTGCCCAGCGACACGTAACCATGTTTGTCGGGGGTAGATACCTGAATCATAGCCACATTGCAGGGCACAGCTCCACAGCGATACAGACGTTGCGTTTCGCTCAGGAAGATCGGAATGTAATCGGCATAACCGCTCTGCGTAACCTTGCGCACGTTCGATCCGACAAAAAACGAGTCGAGCTGAAAGATCCCCTCAAACTTCGGATCGGCATAGGGAGCCGGTCCTTCGGTGTGGAGGTGGTGCACGTGCACGTTTTTCAACTCTCCGGCCTCGCCGCGGCGGCACATTGCGTTAATCAGGCACTGTGGAGCCGAAGCTACCGAGCTCAAATGTACATGGTCGCCGGACTTGATTACCTTAACGGCCTCGTCCGCTGTTGTAAAATGGATTTGGGTAAGCATTTCGTAACAAATGTTTAGTAGTTGGTTTTTATGGTTTATTTACGTTTAACTTCTACCTGTTCATAGCCCTCGACAATATCGCCGACACGTATGTCGTTGAACGACTCGATATTCAGACCGCAATCCAAACCGACGGTCACCTCTTTCACATCGTCCTTGAATCGTTTGAGCGATCCGAGTTTGCCGGTATAGATTACAATACCATCGCGGATGACGCGAACCGGTGTGTTGCGTTGCAGTTTGCCCTCGCGAACAATACATCCGGCCACGGTGCCGACTTTGGTGATCTTGAAGATCTCCAAGACCTCGACCGATGCTACAATCTCCTCCTTCATGATCGGTTCGAGCATGCCTTCGATTGCATCCTTGATGTCGTTGATCGCATCGTAGATAATCGAGTAGAGACGGATCTCGATCTCCTCTTTCTCGGCGAGTTTGCGAGCCGCTGACGATGGGCGCACTTGGAAACCAACGATGATCGCATTCGAGGCGGCTGCCAGCAGTACGTCCGATTCTGAAATTTGTCCCACCGCTGCATGGATAACATTGACCTGTACGGTCTCCTTCGAGAGTTTGATCAACGAACCCGACATCGCCTCGATCGAACCGTCCACATCACCCTTGACGATGATATTCAGCTCCTTGAACGAGCCGATGGCAATACGGCGACCGATCTCATCGAGTGTCACGTGTTTCTGGGTCATGATACCCTGCATACGCTGCAACTGCTCGCGTTTGTTGGCGATTTCACGAGCCGAACGGTCATCATCCATTACGTTGAACGTATCACCGGCCTGCGGTGCACCGTTCAGACCCAACACCAGAACCGGTGTCGAGGGACCGGCCTCGTTGACCTTCTTCCCGTTTTCGTTGAACATAGCCTTCACACGGCCTGTGTTGGTTCCCGACAAAATCACGTCGCCGATACGCAGAGTGCCGTTCTGTACCAAAATGGTCGAAACGTAACCGCGCCCCTTGTCCAGAGTCGACTCAATCACCGTACCCGTTGCCTTTTTGTTGGGATTGGCTTTCAGGTCAAGCATCTCGGCCTCCAACAGTACTTTTTCGAGCAGTTTGTCGAGGTTCAGCCCCTTCTTGGCCGAAACCTCCTGATCCTGATATTTACCACCCCACGATTCGACCAGATAGTTCATCTGTGAGAGTTGCTCCTTGATGTGCTCCGGATTAGCACTCGGCTTATCTACTTTGTTGATTGCGAATACCATCGGGACTCCGGCAGCCTGTGCGTGGTTGATCGCCTCAATCGTTTGCGGCATGACACTGTCATCGGCCGCCACGATGATGATCGCCACGTCGGTTACCTGTGCACCACGGGCACGCATGGCGGTAAAAGCCTCGTGACCCGGTGTGTCGAGGAACGTAATTTTTTGTCCGTTGAGTACCACGCTGTAAGCACCGATGTGCTGCGTAATACCTCCGGCCTCTCCTTCGGTGACGTTCGTCTTACGGATGTTGTCGAGCAACGAGGTCTTACCGTGGTCCACGTGACCCATGACCGTTACAATCGGCGGGCGCGGTACGAGATCCTCTTCGCTGTCGGTATCATCGGCAATTGCCTCCTGAATACCCACCGAAACAAATTCAACCTTGTAACCGAACTCTTCGGCCACAACGACCAACGCCTCGGCATCGAGTCGCTGGTTGATCGACACCATCAAGCCCAGATTCATGCAAGCCATGATGACCTCGGTCGGCGTTACGTTCATCATCGTAGCCAACTCGCTCACGGTTACGAACTCGGTCACCTTGATTGTAGAACGTTCCTGTTCTTCGCGTTCGAACTCTTCGTTCATACGCTCGGCTACGGCATCTCGTTTCTCCTTGCGATATTTCGAGGCTTTGGTCTTTGAACCCTTGGCCGTCAGACGAGCCAACGTATCTTTTACCTGCTTCGAAACCTCTTCATCGCTCACTTCGGGGCGTACAATGGGTTTTGGAGCTTTGTTATTCTTGTTTTTGTTGCGACGGCCTTCGCCCAACGGTCTGTTCTGGTTCTGTCCTTGACCTTGTCCCGCTGGACGGTTGTTCTGACCGCCTTGACCCGGTTGGTTTCCTCCGCGGCCCGATTTGTTGCCGCCTTGATTATTTCCACCGTTGTTCGGTCCCTTCTGCGCCTTGTTGACATCGACCTTCTCCTTTTGCAGACGCTTGCGTTTGTGCTTGCCGCCAGCTACAAAGCCCGACACGTCCATCGTGCCGAGTACTTGCGGGCCGGCCAACGTGACGGTCGAGGGACGGAATATATTGTCTTTCGGAGCCTCTGTTGCAGTTGCTTGCGATGCCGGAGTTGTTGCTTGCGGAGCCGGAGCTGGTTTTGCAACTGGTTGCGGAGCCGGTTTAGCGGTCGGATGTGCTATCGGTTTGGCTGCCGGAGCAGTTGGCTTGTGTGGTTCGCTGGAAACCGGTTTGGCTGCTATATGCTCTTTGGGAGCCGGAGCGGCCGCTACAACCGGTTTGGCCGGAGCCGGAGCCGGTACGGGTGTGGAAACGACTGGTTTCGCTACCGGTTTTTCGACAATTTGCTCCACCGGTTTGGCTGCCGGAGTCGGTTTGGCAACCTGCGGCGCAGGAGCCGCAACCGGAGTAGGTTCCGGAGTAGGAGCAGCCTTGGGTTTGGGTGAGAGATCGATCTTGCCGAGAATTTTTGGCTGCTGGATCTCATCCTTTACGTGGATCACATTACTCTTGATGACCACCTCTTTCTCCTCTTCGCGCTCTTGTTTTTTAGCCTCTTCGAGCGTTACGGTAGCCTGTTTCTGGGAGATGCGTTCGCGAACGGATTCGCGGGCACTACCTGCACTGCGGTTTGCCCCGAACTCCTTTTCCAGAACTCCGTAGGTGTCCGAATCGACCAATGTGTTGGGCGATCCGTCACTCTTGATGCCCTTCTTCTGCAAGAAGTCCGTGATGGTATTGATTCCCACGTTGAACTCCTTTGCAACCTGAATGAGCCTTACTTTTCTTTCGTTCCCCATATCGTATTTTCTCCTTTCTTTTCTGTTTTGATTATTCGAATTCGGCTTTCAGAATTGCAGCGACCTTCTGTGCTTGCTCGATTTCAAGGTCGGCACGTGCTGCAATCTCCTCAACGGAAAGTTCGAGGACACTCTTGGCCGTGTCACAGCCGACATTTTTGAGAGCCTCGATGATCCACGGTTCGATCTCATCAGCGAACTCGGTCAACGCCACGTCCTCCTCTTCGACTTCGCGATAAACATCGATGTCGTAGCCGGTCAGCATCTTCGAAAGACGGATATTCAAACCGCCTTTGCCGATTGCCAGCGAAACCTGATCGGGTTTGAGATAAACGGCTGCGGTCATCTTCTCGTCATCGAGTGTGATTGATGAAACCTTGGCCGGATTGAGCGAACGCTGGATCATCAACTGCGCATTGGCTGTGTAATTTACCACATCAATGTTTTCATTCCGCAACTCTTTGACGATCGAATAAATACGCGACCCTTTCATGCCGACACATGCTCCGACCGGATCGATACGTTCATCGTAAGACTCCACTGCGACTTTGGCACGTTCACCCGGTATGCGGACGATCTTTTTGATGGTGATCAGGCCATCGAAGATCTCCGGAACCTCCTGCTCGAAGAGTCGTTCGAGGAATTGGTTGGCCGTGCGCGAAAGAATAATGCGGGGCTGGTTGTTGTTCATCTCTACCGATTTGACGATCGCTTTGATCGTATCGCCTTTGCGGTAGAAGTCATTGGGGATCTGCTCGCCCTTTGGAAGAACAAGTTCGTTCTCTTCGTCATCGAGAATCAGCACCTCTTTCTTCCAGACTTGATAGACCTCGCCGGTGATGATTTCGCCGACCTTCTCCGAATATTTCTCATAAAGGCTGGCCTTTTCCAGATCGAGAATGCGCGAGGCGAGGTTTTGCCGCAGCGAAAGCACCGTGCGGCGTCCGAACGAGGCAAGCTTAATCTCATCGGCATACTCATCGCCTACCTCGTAGGTCGAGTCAATGGCCTTTACCTCCGATACGGCGATCTGGGTGATGGGATTCTCCACCGCGCCGTCCTCAACGACCGTGCGGTTGCGCCAGATTTCGAGGTCGCCCTTTTCGGGGTTGATGATGACATCGAAATTTTCATCGGTTTCGTACTGCTTCTGCAAGGCGTGGCGGAAGACGTCCTCCAACACGCCGATCATCGTCGATTTGTCGATGTTTTTCAGCTCTTTGAACTCTGCAAAGTTGCTGATGAGATTCAGATTGTCCATGTGTCGTTATAATCGTTTTTATTGTTATTCTATTTAAAATCGAGGTATTCGCGGGTCGATTTCACCTCGGCAAAGGGGTAGGTGCGGGTGACACTCACCACCTGTTTTTTCTTCTTTCCTTCGATCGACTGCTTCTCATCGTAACTCAAAGCGATGCCGTTTTGATCGGCAGACTCCAATTTGCCAAGAATCTTCACACCGCTCGTGAGTAGTACTTCGACCGATGAACCGATGAGTTTGAGGTATTGGCGCAGGCATTTGAGTTCCGAACCGATCCCCGCCGACATTACCGTCAGCGAAAAATCTTCGGCTTCACGGTCAAATTGAGCCTCGACTGCGCGGCTCAACTCTACGCAGGCATCAATCTGCACCGATTTATCGCTGTCGATCACCAGCTCAATTTCGTTGCCGGCCGAACAGGTGCAACCCACGACGAACATATCTGTTCCTTGCAAATGCTGCTCCGCAGCCTCAATTATTTTCTTTGTTTCGATCATATCGGGTGTAAAGTGGTGTATATGTATGAAATAAGGGGACAAACGTCCCCTTATTTCGTGCGTAATGTCTTATCGACACTGCAAATATAGCGATAATTTTCGATATACCAATATTTATATATAGAAAATTTACTCATCCTCACGCACCTTTGCCGCATAGGGTTTGATGATGCCGCGTTGTGACGAGCGGATGGATTGCAGCAGGGCATCGCGATCTTCGCTCTGTGGAACCTGTTTCTCCACCTCATCGCAGCCGTTCATGTAGTTCAAGCCGCTCTGGAAGAGAATGCGACACGCATCGTGAATCTCGGCAATCCGCTCAGGGGTGAATCCGCGGCGTGAAAGACCGATTTTATTGATTCCGGCGAAGCGCAACGTGTCGTTGCGGACGATGACAAAGGGCGGGGTATCTTGTCCTAAAAGCGCGCCACCCTGTATCATGGCGTGGCTGCCGATGTGTGTCCATTGGTGTATGGCTGCGTGGCCGCCGATCACGACCCAGTCGCCGATATGTACCTCTCCGGCTAACGATACGCGGTTGGCAATCACGCAGTTGCTTCCTACTACGCAGTCATGACCTACGTGTACATAGGCCATTAATAAGTTGCCGTTCCCAATTCGAGTTGTGCCCGTCGAGGCTGTACCGCGGCTAATGGTGACGTATTCGCGAATATCGTTATTGTCGCCGATTTCGGCCGTGGTCTGTTCGCCCGCGAATTTCAAATCCTGCGGCAGGCAGGCGATGGATGCGGCGGTGTGGATTTTACACCCCTTACCGATGCGTGCGCCATCGTGGATTACGGCTCCCGGGCCGATCCAGCAGTTATCGCCGATTGTGACATCACCGGCGATATAGGCGAAGGGTTCTACGGTTACATGATTGCCGATTTTAGCATCGGGATGAATATAGGCTAATTTGCTGATCATTCGTGAATTATTTGCGGTTTTTAACGATCTGTGCCATGAGTGTTGCCTCGCAGGCAAGTGCCTCTCCGACAAAAGCTTTTGCCTCAACAAGAGCCACGCCGCGGCGAATCGGTTCGAGCAGATGAATTTCGAATTGGAGGGTGTCGCCCGGAACTACTTTGCGTTTGAATTTCACCCCGTCAATCTTCATGAAATAGGTGGAGTAATTTTCGGGATCTTCCACATTGCTCAGTACCATGATGCCGCTGCATTGCGCCATCGCCTCAACGATCAGCACACCCGGCATAACCGGCTCTTCGGGAAAGTGACCCACAAAGAACGGCTCGTTCATTGTGACGTTTTTGATACCGGCAACCGATGATGCATCGCAATGGAAGATGCGGTCAACCAGCAGGAACGGCGGGCGGTGGGGGAGCATCTGACGGATCTGATTGATGTCGTAGAGCGGTGGTTTGCGGCAGTCGTAGTTGAAACGCGGTTTTTCACCCGCCTTGCGGATGGTCTGTTTGAGCTGTTTCATAAACTCCGTATTGGCAAAATGCCCCGGACGGGTAGCCCATACGCGCCCCTTGATCCGCACGCCTAATAGTGCAAAATCGCCCAGCAGATCGAGCAATTTATGGCGTGCCAGCTCGTTGTTGCAGCGCAGTTCAAGGTTGTTCAGGTAACCCGCCTTGATCTCAATATCGGGCCGGTTGAAGAGCTTTTTGAGGTGTCCCAACTGCTCATCGGGAACGGGGTTCTCGACAACAACGATCGCATTGTCCAGATCGCCGCCCTTAATCAGATTCATCTTCATCAGCGGTTCCAACTCGTGCAGGAAGACGAACGTGCGGCACGGTGCGATCTTATCGGCGAAATCATCGCCCGGATTGAAGGTGGCATATTGGTTGCCGATCACCTTCGAGTTATAATCGACGTGGAGCGATACCGAGAACTCATCATCGGGATAGAGAATGATCGCCACACCCTTTTCGGGGATTGTGTAGACCATCTTCTCGGTAACGTGGTAGTATTGGCGTTCGGCCTCCTGTTCGACGATTCCTGCCGTGGTGATTGCTTTGGCATATTCGCGAGCCGAACCGTCCATAATCGGGGTTTCGGGAGCATTGATGTCGATCTTCGCATTATCGACACCGAGAGTCCATAGTGCCGACATGATGTGTTCAATTGTGCTTACACGGTGGCCGCCGACCTCGATCGTCGTACCGCGTGAAGTGTCTACGACATTGTCGCAAGAGGCGGGAATTATGGGTTCTCCTTCGAGGTCGATCCGGCGAAAGACGATTCCGGTATTGACATCGGCGGGATTCACGGTCATGGTCACTTTGACGCCCGTATGGAGCCCTTTTCCCGAAAAAGAGATCGGAGCTTTCAGCGTTTGTTGTTTGGTTGACATAAGCAGTGTTTATAATATTTGCGCGCAAATATAACAAATTATCGTTAAAAATCGTTACTTTTGCTCGAAATTCTACCCCGTAGCAATGACTCAGACACCCCCGAATAACCCTCCAAAACCGGTGCGCCGACCGCGGCTGCGCCTGCCGTTCGACAACCGCAAGGAAGATGCCGGATCGTGGGCTTTTGATCATCGGATTGGGCTGTGTGTGACTTTGATAGCCTATCTTGTGTTGATGATTGCCTTTGTCTCATCGAAGATTGTGGTCGGCCGTCAACCGCACCAGCAAGGGATGTTCATCGACCTGCAATCGCTCACCGAACTCGAACAGGAGCGCGATCGTTTGGAACAGCAGGTGAAGGAGAAACAAAACGATCCGATTGATTGGAAAAGCATTCAGAATCAGGTGTCGAATGAGAATGCCCTGAACGAAAAACTCAAAGACGACCGCGGAACGAATGCATCGGCTCTCAACGATGCGGCCGAACAGGCCGAATCGCGGATGCGTGCCAACCGCGAAGCCTACGAGCAGGGGTTGGCCGAAGAGCGAGCCATTCGCGAACGGCGCGGTAATGCAGGCAAAGAGTCGGAACAACAAGATCGTAAGGTCAAAGGGCGTGTGACGGTGTCGTTCTCGCTGACCAATCCTGTGCGCCATGCGTGGCATCTCGAAATTCCGGCCTATCAATGCGAAGGAGGCGGAGAGGTGGTCGTCGGGATCACGGTGGATCGTTCGGGGAAGGTGACCAATGCGCGTGTCAATGAGGGCGGAGATGAGTGTATGCGCGAATCAGCCCTACGTGCTGCGCGAATTTCGCGGTTCAATATCGATGATGCCGCTCCGGCCAAACAATCGGGAACGATCACCTATATTTTTATTCCACAATAGATATCGGAGTCCATTTCTCTTCGAAAATTCAATGCGAATCTCTTGCTGATCGCAAAAAGATGCTCAATTTGTCTTTTTAAATGCGCGAAAGGGTGGTGTTTTGCCGAAAAATTGCTACATTTACCCCTGAAAAAACACGATCATGCGGAAACTGGCACTTATAGCGATTCTTCTGTGCGGTCTGCTCTTTGCGGCAGACGGCGGGCGATCGTATGAACCGGAGATGAAAAGTTCCTCCGCTTTGTCGGTTTCACAGCCCACATCGGGCGAATGGCTCTGTGAGCATATCTTTAATTCAGACCTCAATACGACTCGGCTTATCGAAGGAAGTGTTTCGGGAGGAGTCATGCTACCGACCTCCTCTGCGGTGCAATTCTCTTCGGTCGCTAATCGCATGCACTATGCCGCGTTTCATTCTGCAACGTTGCATTCGCTCGGTCTGTTATACCCCATGATACTGCGTGCTGTTACGCGAACGTCGGATTTCTATATCCTGCGCTTGCGGCGGCTTATTATTTAATGTGTGCAACTCTTTTTTTTCTTAAAATCAGTTGTTAATCACATTAAATCATTTAAAATCATGGATAAAATTAAAATTTGTGAGGCGATGTACGCCTTGCCTAATCGCGCAATCGTGCGTCGTCGTAAGTCAGTTGCAGTTCCCGTTATTCTCTTTTTCGCCGGTGTCGGCCTGTTGATGCTCAATCGTATGATGGGCGGCGATCTGAATATGAATCTTCGTTCGGCTCTCGTCTTTCTGGGCGGCGGTCTTGCATTGACCGGAATCATCATGACTCTCGTGCGCCGTACCAGTGCGCACGGTGTGCCTTATCATAGTGACCGCCACTGTTACCTGCGCTACGAAGAGCTCTGCTTTGAGCCGCGTTTCCGCGATGCTGTGGCTCATTATGTGGATAACGGCGATCTTCCGCAGATACTCTCGCTCAAACAGACCCATGTACCGGCTGTTACGGTGGCGTTGTATCGTACCCCCGATAATAATTTTGCCGCTATGCAGGCTTTCGAATATTCAAATTTGGAGTATAAACCCATTACTGAATTGCGGATATTCGATGCGCAACTCCAAAAAGCGCATTCGTCCAATTAGCTGCGGAAATTGATTCACAATGACAGAGATAACCAGTAGTAATTTTGTTTTTGTTGGAGCTCTCCTACTCTTTGTTGCCGTGCTTGCAGGAAAAGTTGCCTACCGATTCGGTACGCCGGCTTTACTGCTTTTTTTAGGGGTTGGGATGCTTTTCGGACTTGATTTTATTTCGTATCGTTCTGTCGAGATGACGCAGTTCATCGGAGTCGTTGCGTTGTGCATTATCCTCTTTACCGGAGGAATGGATACCTCAACGGCTGAGATCCGACCGATTGCCGGTGCCGGTACGGTACTGGCAACGGTCGGTGTTTTATTGACGGCCTTCATTTTGGGGCTTTTTATTTGGCAAGTAGCCCCATGGTTGGGGTGGCAGATGCCGTTTCCGGTTGCGTTACTGCTCGCTTCGATGATGTCGTCCACCGATTCCGCTTCGGTATTCTCGATACTGCGTAGTAAAAAACAGGGTCTGAAAGAGCATTTGCGCCCATTGCTTGAACTCGAAAGCGGCTCGAACGATCCGATGGCATATATGCTGACCGTTGCGTTGATCGGAATTTTGACACAGGTCGATCAGTCGGTTGGCGTCGGATTGAGTGTCGTATTGTTTGTCGTTGAGATGTTGGTCGGAGCCTTGTCGGGGTATTTGATCGGACGTGCAGCGGCGTGGACGATCAACCGAATCAATTTGCTCAATCGTTCGCTCTATTCGGTGCTACTCTTGGCCTTTCTTTTTTTCGCATTCTCTTTTACCGATATGATTCACGGTAACGGCTATCTGGCGGTTTATGTCTTGGGCTTGACGGTCGGTAATCTGAAATTGGTGCAGCAGAAAACGTTGACCTCATTTTTCGAAGGGTTTACCTGGTTGATGCAGATTGTGATGTTTCTGACCCTTGGACTGTTTGTCAATAGTCGCGAATTGTTGGAACCGGCGGTGTTGCTCTTCGGTTTGGCGGTCGGTGGATTCTTGATCTTTGTTGCACGACCGCTGGCGGTGTTCGCTTGTCTGGCTCCGTTTCGTAAATTCTCGATGCGTGCACGTCTTTATGTGTCGTGGGTGGGGCTTCGTGGTGCGGTGCCGATTCTCTTTGCCACCTATCCCTTTATGGCCAATGTCGAACAGGCCGATCTGCTGTTCAATATTGTCTTTTTGACAACGATTCTTTCGCTTGTGATTCAGGGTACGACCGTGAGTAGTATGTCGAATCTTCTGAAACTGTCGAGCAAAGCCCATGAACCTTCGTTCGGCATTGAGTTGGATGAGGAGATGCAATCGGCTTTGACCGAAGTCGAAGTCAATGATTCGTTGCTCTCAAACGGAAATCTGTTGAGCGATATGCGACTGCCCGAAAACACATTGGTTGTGATGATTTTTCGAGATGGCTCTTACTTTGTGCCGCATGGTAAAACACGCCTCTGCGAGGGGGACAAATTGCTGGTCATTACCGATCGTACCGAAGAGCTTGATAACGCTTACCGCGATTACGGAATTGACAACGTCATGCGGTTGGAGTGATATCGATCCGCTCTCTTTCTCTTGTCGGGTTATATTGCCAATGTTTTCAGCTATTCTGCTATTTTTCTGTGCTGTATTATTTCCCAATTTTGCATCGTCAAACAAGTAAAAAGCATCATGAAAAAGAATCTAACTCCGACGAGCCGTGTTATTCGCTTGATAATTGCGGCTGTACTTATTCTAATGGGTATTCTACCAGTTGCCGATGGCCTTTGGCCAATCCTTTTTTGGGTGGTTGCGGCCGTTTTATTGCTGACGGCGGCGATTGGATTCTGCCCCTTGAAATGTGTGACAGGCGGTTCATGTCCGCTTTCGCGTAAATAAAGTAGAATGGTAAAAAAAAAGTAAAAGAGAATGAAAAAGTTAGTAATGGCTGCTGTTGCAGCGTTGGCCGTATGGTCGGCCTCGGCACAAGAGAACAAAGCATTCACGATCGACGAACATACCGCCATTGTGATGACCGACCCGCAAAATGATTTTTTGAGCGAAAAAGGAAAAGGGTGGGGGCTATTTGGAGCCAACATCACCAAAAATGGAACGGTAAACAACCTGTTGCAGATCTTCCAGACGGCTGCTGACAAGAATATGTTGGTCTTCGTATCACCCCATTTTTATTACAAGCACGATCATCAGTGGATTTTCGAAGGACCCGTAGAGAAGATGATGCACGAGAACGGTATGTTTGAGCGCAAAGGACAGCTCACGGGAGAGGGTTTCGAGGGATCGGGCGCCGATTGGCTCGAAATTTACAAGCCTTATATCAACAACACCGATAAAGTGATCGTGACAGCTCCGCATAAACTCTTCGGGCCGGAAAATAACGACCTGATTCTTCAATTGCGCAAGCGCGGCATTGATAAAGTGATTGTTTGTGGCATGTCGGGTAACTTATGCGCCGAATCTCATCTGCGCGAGTTGCAGGAGCGTGGCTTTGAGGTAGCTGTTGTTTTCGATGCAACGGCCTCGGCTAAATTCCCCGATATGGATGCTGATCAGGCAGCATGGATCAACTTTAATTTGCAGGCAAGCAAGGTCTACAAGACCGCCGAATTGGTCAAGGAGTTGCAGCAGCGCAAATAGTCCGAATACCTACAAAAAGCTCCGCGTTCAACAACGCGGAGCTTTTCGTTTTTCTTGAGTTCTGGTTTCGGTTTGCCGATAACAGTCTGTTTTATAGCTCGTGAGATAGTGGAGCCGGTACACTCTGGCTAAGATCGTAGTCGCCCCAACGTTCGGCCACGGTGTCGAGTGTGGCAAATAGTTCATCAATAGAGAGCGAGGTGACGAGTTTCATGCGCACGGGCTTGAAATCGGGTAACCCCTTGAAGTAGTTGGTCATGTGACGGCGCATTTCGAGTATGCCCACAAAATCGCCCTTGACATCGAGCGATTTTTGCAGGTGCTCTTTGGCGATGGCAACCCGTTCGAGAACCGTGGGCTGAGGCATCACTTCGCCCGTTTCAAGGAAGTGTTTCACCTCGCGGAAAATCCACGGCCGACCGTAGGTCGCCCGCCCGATCATGATTCCATCTACCCCGTAGCGGTCAAACATTTCACGAGCCTTCGCCCCTGAATCAATGTCGCCGTTGCCGATGATCGGAATCCGAATCTGAGGATTCTCCTTGACTTTGCCGATCAGCGTCCAGTCGGCATCACCGCGATACATCTGCGCGCGCGTGCGACCGTGTATGGTCAAGGCCGAGATGCCGACATCTTGCAATCGCAGGGCAATCTCTTCGATGTTTTTCGACTCTTCGTCCCATCCCAATCGGGTCTTGACTGTCACCGGTTTTTGAACCGCCTGCACAATCCGGCGAGTCATCTCAACCATTGTCGGTACATCACGCATCATTCCCGATCCCGCACCACGTCCGGCAATCTTCTTCATCGGACAGCCAAAATTGATGTCAATTACATCGGGATTTGCCGCCTCGGCAATTCGCGCCGCTTCGACCATCGGTTCAATCAAGTGGCCGTATATCTGAATACCAACAGGCCGTTCCGAGTCATCAATATTGAGTTTGCGAAGCGATTTTTCCGCATCGCGGATCAATCCGTCCGAAGAGATAAACTCCGTATAGACCATATCGGCTCCGAATCGTTTGCACATATAGCGAAAAGAGGGGTCGGTGACATCCTCCATAGGAGCCAGAAAAAGGGGGCGTTCGCCCAGATCTATCGTGTTAATTTTCATTGTTTTAGTTTAGATTCTTGACCACAAGTACCTTGTCGATGCGCGCACCGTCCATGTCTACAATCTCGAATGTGAAGTGCAACCAATGTAATTTTTCACCGGTTTGGGGAATGTGCTTCAATTCGTTGAGCACCAATCCGCTGATGGTATTATAACGGTGCTGTGTGAAGATCTCCTCATCGCCGAAGTGGCACAAAAAATCGTAAAACGGACACTGCCCATCGATGAGACAGGAGCCGTCTTCGCGTGTCACGATGTCGGGCGTGTCGCGCTCTTCGGGCATGGAGCCGACCAATGCTTCGAGAATATCGCGCAGCGTCACAATGCCTTGCGTTACCCCGAATTCATCGCATACAACCCCGTATCCGATCTGCTCGGCACGCAGTTGTTCGAGTGCATGATAAACCTCTGTGTTTTCGTGGAAAAATTTGACCGGACGTACCAATCGGTTGACTTGAAAAGCCTCGTCTTCCAGATGCGTAAAAAGATCTTTCAGATAGACGACCCCTGTCAGATAGTCCAGATTGCCGTTGGCAACAGGGTAGATGCTGTGGGGAGCTCTTTCAGCCAAGCGGCGCACCTCTACGGCCGTCATTGACTCATCAATCCATGTGATGTCGATGCGGTGAGTCATGATTGAGGTCACTTTGCGATCGCCGAGCGAAAAGACACGATCAACAATCCGCTGCTCAACGGGTTGTACCTCGCCCTCTTCGGCTCCTTCACGGATGATCGACCGGATCTCAGCTTCGGTAACGCGATTTTCTACCTTGTTTAAATGTAGAAATTTGGTAATCAAAGAGATACTACCTGATAATAACCAGACGAAAGGGGTTGCCAATATCGAAAGTAACTTCATCGGCCGCGCCATGAAAATAGCAATTCTTTCGGAAGCGTTCATGCCGATCCGTTTGGGGATCAGCTCTCCGAAAACGATGCTGAAATAGGTGACTAAGATGACAATTGCCACCTGCGCAATTGATATGGCCGTAGGGAGCGCAAGTCCGCATCGCGCCAGTAACTCGCCGAGCCTGCCGGCGAGTGTCGCTCCTGAGTAGATACCGGTAAGAATTCCAATCAGTGTGATCCCGATCTGCACGGTAGATAGAAAACGATCGGGATCTTCTGCTAATCGGAGTGCATCGCGTGCCCCCTTATTCCCCTGTTTTGCGCGTGCCGAAAGGCTGGATCGTCTCACCGAAATCAAAGCGACTTCGGACATGGCAAACACTCCGTTCAGCACAATCAGCAGGGCAATAATCACAAGTTCCATAGCTTGTGCAAAGATAATAGAAGGTTCGGTCTGCACAAAATTATTTGGAGATGATTCTATCGATGAACGCTACATAACCATGAATTTGGATAATCCCTATGAACTTATGATGGAACGCATGGTTGCTAAACGTTATAATTCAAGGGTCAGACTCTTTTTATCACCTTGAATATTGCGAATCCAAATCCACGAAGCGTTGTAATGCAACTCTGTCTCATACCCCATTGTGTTTTTGAATATACGTGGGAATGGACCGACCCGAATATCGGTTCCTTCCAATTTGCCGATACCCTTTAATTCAATCGTGCAACGCCTTTGCCAACGTTCGTGGCGGATACTGAATTGGATGTTGTGCGTTTGGCCGGTTGCATCGACAACCGGCCAGTCTACGCATTCCATACTATCCCAAAGCCACGGAAGACGTGGCATAAGTATCAATTTACGGCCTTCGCACCGAATGCCGCAGACAATTGCAAAGGCTTTGAGAATTTCAGCTTCTTGTACGAGGTTCCCTTCATCTCCGGGATTTTCCATAATTTCACGTCGCCCCTCCGAATGGACACCAAAGGTGTGATCGAACCCTTTTTCATAGTTGTCGAAGTTGAAACATTCATGCATAACGAATGGATTTTTTTCATAAGACATTTGGTCAATAACACCACCGTCATAACCTAAACGCGCTATCCCTTCCATACATTTTGAATAGGTGTTTACATCATCCGCCATTAATGCCGCCTGAGTGAAAAATCCTTGGCCATATCCACACATTGTTTCATCGTGTCTACCGCCCATTCCCGTCCATCCTGAGTTGCTGACGAATCCGTATTTGCGGAAATATACCCCTTGAGCCATCCAGTGACGAAGAAGTCGATAGCTTGCTATATGTGTGTTTGAAAACAGTCCGTCTGCTCTGGCGGAGAGATAATCATAATGTAAGATGTATGGTGTTTGGCGAGTCCAATGCCAAGTAGGCCATGCAGTTCCATCCCAATCGGAAATGTCATATGCACGACCATTTCGGCTGTCAATGCCGTTGAACCAGCATCCGGCAGGGGCGTAACTGAAATTGCCATCGGAAATGAGCTTGTGAAGCGCATGTTCCATTTGGGAATGCAGCCGAGAAGCCTGCGTGGCTAATTGCTGGCAGTAGCATTTGGTGGCCATGTTCGCGATTTGTGCCATAACTGTGTAGATACCATAGTTCCCAAATATGCCATATACAGGGTAATCCGTGCTTGGGTTTCCAGAAAGTTCCGACGTTGAGGGTAGTAACCCTTCGTAAGGAGATACTTTCATCAATGAATCAATCCAATTAACAACAGGGCTGATTCCTTTACAAAACTCTTGTCCGAGTTTTTTGTCTTGCCCGTTGGCGTGCCATGCTGCACAAATTCCGGATAAAATAAGGGCGTTACCATCAAGTTCGACGCGCTCAGTCGGGTGATGTATCTCTCTCCCCCAATGATCCCCGTTGGTAATGTGCGTGAGAAAATAGCGAGAGATCGATCGAGCTTCATCTGCAAAGCCAAGACGAGAAAGTTCTATTACGCCCCGTCCGCAGTCGCGAGTCCACATGTCGTTATAATATTGCGGAATACCTTCCGGTTCGGTTGAAGTGTGGAAGAACCCGGCAGCGAAATGTTTGTTGGCCCCGTCTTCTATTTTATTGCGCATATCTTGGAGCGTTTCTGCGAAAATCGCGTTCGATATCGTTGCATATTGATCTCCTGTAAATCGCAGACGAGGTACGTGCTGCATAGTTCGAACTGGATCAGAAGGCTTTCGACTGGCTGCGATGCTGTCAAAGCCGAAGATTATGGAGGAGAGGGCTATAAATGAAAAGATGATTTTATTCATATTTGGTGGGTGTTAGAATCTTGTGTGATATGGATGATAAAAGGCCGATGGATTCTTAAATAACAAGCCGCAATTTCTCTCTTATTGCGGCTTGTTATTTAAACTTATTTTTTCTGACCGTAGTATGCATTGATACCGTGCTTGCGCTCAAAATGCTTTTCGGCAAGATCGGTG
The DNA here is from genome assembly GCA_964404645.1 of uncultured Alistipes sp. Classification (GTDB taxonomy): domain Bacteria; phylum Bacteroidota; class Bacteroidia; order Bacteroidales; family Rikenellaceae; genus Alistipes. Next base: position 3,084 of record CAYOKU010000037.1, on the reverse strand, counting down.
TTCATCGGCATCTGCGTATTGAGCGAATGACAGATGAATCCCATTTTTGCGACCTCTTCGGCCACAACACTATTATATACGGCTTCGTCGACCGTTTTACCCCATGTGAATGGCCCGTGATTGGCTACCAAGATGCCTGGCGTATGCAACGGATCGAGCTCCTGAAAACGTTCTGCAATAACACACCCTGTTTGACGTTCGTAATCATTGGAAATCTCCTCACTGGTCATTTTTCGGGTGCATGGAATTGATCCGTGAAAATAATCGGCGTGTGTGGTCCCGCAAACCGGAAGATCTCGACACGCCTGTGCCCATGCTGTCGCATAAGTAGAGTGTGTGTGGACAATACCGCCTATTGTTGGAAAGGACTTATAAAGTTCTATATGCGTAGGGGTGTCGGATGAAGGATTCAATTCTCCCTCTATGATTCGTCCGTTTAGATCTACTACCACCATGTCATCGACTGTAAGACGATCATATTCAACGCCACTCGGTTTGATGACGATTAAACCTAAGTCACGATCTATGCCACTGGCGTTTCCCCACGTAAAAAGGACGAGTTGATGAGTGACCAGATTAAGATTGGCCTCTAAAACCTGTTTTTTTAGTATATTAAGCATGTTTAAATCAAATGACTGTGTGTGGACGATTTTCGGGTTTTAAGCCAAAGTTTTTGTTAGGCTCCGAACCCATGATAAATGTTAAAGTACCTCCGGCCATGATGTCGTCATAGGAGATATACGCCTTTTCGTATGGTTGACCATTGAGCGTAGCCGATTGGATGTATATATTCTTCTCTGGATCGTTTCCTGCTTGAATGTCAAATGTTTTTCCGTCAGGAAGGCGAAGAGTCACTTTGTCAAACAGTGGGCTCCCGAAAACAAAAATACCGTTCGATGGATTCACTTGATAGAATCCCATAGCTGAGAGAATATGCCATGCCGACATTTGTCCGCAGTCTTCATTGCCGATAATTCCATCTGTGTTGGCCGTGTAGAACTCGCGTTGGATATACCTTACTTTCTCTGCCGTTTTCCACTGCTCTCCGGCGTATGCGTAGAGGTAGGCAATGTGGTGGCTGGGTTCATTGCCGTGTGCGTACATGCCGATTAGACCGGATATGTCCATTGAGGCCTGTTCTCCCAAGTTGCCTTGCGCCTTGAAAAATTCATCAAGTTTATTTGTGAATGCCTTATCGCCCCCCATAAGCTCAATCAAGCCTTCGGGATGCTGTGGAACGAAAAAAGTATATTGCCATCCGTTTCCTTCGCAAAAATGTCCAACACCATGGATCGACTCGAATGGATCGTAGGGCGTGAGCCATCTCCCATTGTCGAGTTTCGGCCGAATGAATCCAATGGATGAATCGAAATAGTGCGCATAATATTTTCCGCGTTTAAGATATTCTTGATAATCGATCTTGTTGCCGAGCTTTTTGGCCACCTGGGCCACGCCCCAATCACCTACGGCATATTCCATGGCTATTGATGTCGCATTCGGGACTTTATTGTCAGGAATGAATCCGTTTTGCAGAACGTAGGGTACGGCATCTTGCAGGGGATAAATCGTAGATTTTTTTAATGCTTCATAGGCGCGTTGTACGTCAAATCCTTCGACCTCTTTTAAAATAGCATCTGCTATGACGGGGACGGCACTGTAACCCGGCATGGTATTCGTTTCCGCACCCGGAAGAGCCCAGACCGGTAGTTTTGATTGCTGATCATAGATAGATAGCATTGAGTTGATCATATCAGGAAGTCGGTCTTTGCGTATCAGCGTAAACAGAGGATGTAGTGCCCGATAGGTATCCCACAGCGAGAGTGTTGAATAGTTGATCCAATTGTCGCCTTTGATGATTTGATCGTTGTGCCCACGAAACTCGCCATTTATGTCGCAATAGATCGTGGGAGCGATAAATGAATGATAAAGTGCGGTGTAGAATATTTTTTTTGCGTTGCCGTTCGCGGTCTCGATCTGGATACTCTCTAATTCACTGTTCCAACGGCTAATGGCATCTGAAAGAACCTGTTGGAAATTCCAGTCAGAAATTTCGGTTTGAAGATTTTTTAACGCATTGGCACAGCTTACCGATGAAATAGCAACCTTTACATGGATTTGTCGATCATGATCGAATGTGAGAACTCCTTTGGCTCCGTCGCATGTGATATGTTCGCCCTGCATGGGGGAATCACCATCGAAAAGAGCTAACGAGTCAATCGGAGTGTCTGTCTGTAAAACAAAGAAAACTTTGTGTGGCCCCCAGCCTTTTGAAAAACGATATCCCTCTACGGTGTATGCATCAACTAGCTTCAAGGATGTTTCAAAAGCACTGTCGCCATTACCCTCTTCGAGATTGATGAGCAGTCGATGGCCTTCTGCATCGGGGTAGGTAATGCGGTGTAATGCCGTACGTGTTGAGGCGGTCATCTCTATTTGCACGCCATTGTCCATTTTAAGTGAATAATACCCGGGCGAAACAGATTCATTATCATGGCTGTAATAAGAAGAACAACTTTCGCTGATGTCATTCTGTTGTCCGCGCAGGGTACGTAATTTGCCGGTATAAGGCATAATCTGAATATCTCCCATGTCGGTACACCCAGTTCCACTTAGGTGAGTATGGGCAAAACCAATGACAATGCTGTCGGAATAGTGATAACCAGAGCACCAATCCCACCCTTTGTGAATATTTTGTGGGCCGGCTTGAATGGCACCGAATGGCACCGATGCTCCGACGAAGGTATGTCCATGACCTCCTGATCCGATATAGGGGTCAACCAAGGCTGCAAGGCCAGTGGGTGATGTAACACCGGAGTGTCTGCCACCACAACCGAACATAATTCCAAGTGCTAAGACTGGAAGGATAAACTGACTTTTGGGTTTTAGAATCATAAAGTTGTGTTTTGGTTTTTTCGTAATGCAAAAGTAGATAAAAATGATCGCTAACAACTATTTTAATAAATTAAAAGCGCACATATATTAAAATAGTATCGCCATTGGTTAATTCATGCGCAAAAAAGGTGACTTTATACCTGTAATTTTGTTTTACAAACGGGGAAATATGACAGAAAGTCTTAAAAATAG
>CAYOKU010000036.1:0-22541 GCA_964404645.1 uncultured Alistipes sp. | reverse complement strand
CCCAATCTTCAATACATCAACGAGTGGTGGAAACAACTTTATGGAGAGAGTGAGGGTAAGCAAGGGAAGGGTATCTTTCCGGCCAGCGTGACGTTGACAGCCGACCTTCACTCGATGGGACAATATATTCAGGATGGAGAACGCACGCTGTTCGAAACCATCATCTCGGTTGCTCAACCTGCGGCCAAGGTGGTTGTGGAGTCCGATCCCGAAGATCTCGATGGCTTGAACTATCTGGCCGGAAAACGAATCTCGGAGGTCAACCGCATGGCTGAATTGGGTGTGCAGTTGGCTCATGTGGACGGTGGTGTCCCCAACCTTCGTATCGAGATTCCGCAAATCAATGCCCATGCCATCGGTTCGTTGCTCTACTTCTTCGAGAAGGCGTGCGGCATGAGTGGCTATGTGTTGGGTGTCAATCCGTTCGACCAGCCGGGTGTAGAGGCTTACAAGAAGAATATGTTTGCTTTGCTCGAAAAACCCGGTTACGAAGAGGCCACCAAAGCGATCAAAGCGCGTTTGTAACAGGTTATCTATCAAAAGAGCGGATCCTTTTCGGCCCGGATGCTAACAATGCAGACGGATTGCCCGCAATGTGTTGTGTTTCTACTTGCATCCATGTCGAATTAGTGAATCATATAAAGACAAACGAGGTTTGGGAGTAAACACCAAACCTCGTTTGTCTTTATAAATATTATATGTGTATTTATATCGGGAGGGGAGATTCAACCCCGCCCGATCTGTATTGCCGCTGTTTGATAACTCAAAAAACGTTTTTGTTAGATTTGAATTTCGCCCATATTATTTTCCTCCCAACCATCAACCGTACAAGTGAAATCAATCGGATAAAGTTTCTCTTCATTAGGACTTCCATCGCCAGTGCCTGCCAAAAGCAGTGTGTACACATATCGTAAACCCGGCTTTAAGGTTGTTGAGACAGGTACAGCGCAGCGGCCGTTGGAAACAAGTATGGCTCCGGTATCTTTATCTATGGCTCTATATGTAATCACAATATAAGATTTATCGGTGGCCGAAAGAATATCGTCTACGGTAACTCCACCTTCTCCAATTGCAGTACCACCCTTTAATGTTTGTGGGATAATCATTAACAATGCTCCATTTGGATGGGTTAAATCAACAGGTGTCACGTTGTCGAAAAACTCTGGTACCCCGGATGCACCAAAGATAACCGACTTCACTCCCCCGTTTAATGACCACACTAAGCCATTTCCGGTATTTGAAGCCCCATTAACAGGAGTCGGTGTCCATCCTGTTAAATCAACAGTCCCTTTTGTGTCTACCCCTGTAATTTTGCCAGACAGTACTTGGAACCTTACGGTGGGATATTTACCGATCGCTTTAAACCTGATTTGAGCCAATGCGTGGCTAAAAGACATAGGAACCTTGTAATTGTTGGGTTGTCCAACTTTGGTTTGATCGCTTTTTTTAGCAACCACCAAGTCTATTTGCCTCGCAGCGGTTTCTCTGTTGGACATATCGAACGTTATAACTCCTCTCGAATAGCTTGCGGCAGTGGTTGGGGCGAAACCTATGAATTGTAATAGGTCAGACGACGGCCACATTTTTTGTTTTGTCTCATCGGCATAAGTACAAGCTCCAGTAGGGTCTACATTGATGGTTACGCCATTATAAAATGGCTTTTCCGTAGTGTAATCAATTGGTGTGCCACTGGCATAATTGTAGGCATAGACTGAGAACGCTCCAATGGTGGCAGAGGTTGTTTCGGTGGCTCTGGATGGAACTTTGGTGTTCAATACCCCAAAGAGCACTCCTTTGTCCGTCGTTTCGTTGGTGCTTACAGTTTCATCTTTGGAGCAGCCTGATAGAGCTGTCGCCATTATGGCCGCAAAAATTAAAGTTATTTTCATCTCTTTTCGTTTTTTAATTAATAGTTTAGAATTATAGGTAACGTTATATTTTACATCTCAATCGGGATCCAAACCTCATCCCAAGGCACTACCTCCACATCCATTCCGGTTCCAGTCCCCGGAGGTATTGGAATATCAATATCCCACTCCATTATTAAGTGGTGAGATCCGTTGTGCATTTGGTCAGTTACATCCCATGTTTTGTATCTATACCCATCCGGAACAAAGGCAACCTCCATTGTGAAGTGATGTGGTATTTGTGTATCTTTACAATGCCCGAATATCAGAAATTCACCCTCGATCGTGTTCGTATCTTTTATGGGTATTACCTCGTAGAGCAACACGGTATAAGGGTCGTCGGATATACTCTCTTTGGAGAGATAATACGAACGTGATATTCCCGAACAAGCTCCTGCAAAAGACGTAATATGTTCTATGCCTCTCACATTGCGTATCTCGAAGGTGTAGTGCTCTACGCGATTTGTCGGATAGAAGTGCAACTCATTGATTCGAGGTGGGCGGACAACATCAAACCGTGCTACATGATCCATGAAAAAATTCTCCGGTTGGCGGATTAATTTCTCATTTGGATAGAGCTTTGAGTATGAAGCACGACTAACCTCGTTTGTGTAGACCTCTGCTTGTTCGAAATTCTCTTCATTTTTGAAATAGTTAGAACCTCCTCCCATATAGTCATAGCACAAAGCCTGATAACTATTTTGGGGCAAAATATCCATCTTAGTACCATGGGACGGCATATCGGTAACCCCGATCCGATAGTCGCCCTCTATCAAATCAAGATGCGTTCTCATGCCCTGTTTGGGGATATATTCCTCATTCTTATCCCAATGGATAATTATATTTACTTCGTTGTAATGCGGATGATCGTAGCACAAATCCTTGTGTTCGCATGAAATCAAAATAATCGCTAATAATAATATTGCGGATGATATTGTTTTTTTCATCATCTATTTTCTCCTTTTATTATAGTTTCCATCTCCTAACAACCATACAAAAGAGATGTAGGCTTTCGTTAATCCAAAATAGTGACGCTCCTTAGTCGTTTGCCATACATAGTGGTCATCAATAGGTAGATACTCTTTATATGTTCCTCCCAAATAGCCAACGCTTAAACCAAAATCAAAGTTGATACGTTTTGCGATCGGCAACGAATAACCATAACCAACACCCGCCGACCAACTCCATTTGTCGCCAAGGTAACCTCGTCCACCCAGTTCGAAATCATAGGTTGCAATCATACCATATACACCCAAATGATGTCCTTGGAGGGGCTTCTCTTTCGCTCGACTTCCTAACCATTTGCGAAACTCTACGCCACCCCCGTACACGCGCCAAAAATTATGCGCTCGGTTGCTCTTCCACCATGCATAGTGCCAATCGCCTTGCAGTGACCACTGTTTACCCAAGTAAAACTCGATGCCGATGTTTGGAACTAATGCTAAATCGTAAAGCATATTGGTAGATAGTGCCATATAGAAAGGCTTGTGTGCTTGGATCGTCTGCGGCACAATGCCCTGCGACTTTATCGTATCTACAGCCATTTCAGCAACGGGACTCTCTTTTGCAGTCTCTTCAACGCTCGGTTTCTGTTTCTTCTCTTCCGGTGTCGGCTCTCTGAAATAGAGCGTCATCGTACTCTCGGCATAGCGCATCATCGAGAAAAAGTGGTTGAACATGTAATTGTACGGCTTACCACCCCTCAAATTCATTAAATGCTTGCGGCGACCGTCAATCCACTGTCCATTTGAATCATAGATGTGCTCTTGCACATTGTCTAAAATGTAAAGAACCTCTGTGCGATATGGCATATCGGATTTCGTGACCAATTCTCTCAAAAGCGGCCAATCGGTATGACTGGGTTTTATATCTATTACATGATCGGGTAATGATATTTTTTGTTTGACAATCTGAGTGATGGCTGTTAATCGTTGCGTTACAATACGTTTGTTTATCTCATGCCCTCCTTCGGGTGAGACTCCGGAACGAAACTCAAACTTATCAATCGCCAATATCGAATCACATTTGGTAATGCTAATTAGACTATCTAATTTTCTGAGTTCTGTCGCATTCGTTTTATAAGAGGTATCTATCTTTGTTTCTCCTTGACGGAAATAAAATTTGATGGTCTGTCGTTCCTGTTTTTGCGCTGTAATCGTACCTGTATAAGCCAGTAGCATGAAAGCTAAAAATATTCTCTTGTAGAGTTGCATGTGTTTGTGGGGCTTTACTGTATTAACTTTTTTGTTTTTAGGGGGTTCTATTATTTTGGGCATCATTACCTTATTTTTTTGCTACCGGTTGTTTATCCTTTCATTTCAGAGGCAAATATGAGGAAATAATGTTGTTTAGTCGCTCTCGTTTTCAATCATAAAATTGTCAAAAACGAAAAAGTAACTTTGCTTGTAGAAAAAAAATATCGGCAGGCTGCGAAAGCCTGCCGATAATGATAAAGTCGTGGTGCGGTATTACCGCAATGTGTTTGATTACTCGCCGAAGCGAGTGATTATGAAGTTAGCCAACCTGCTGTATTCGTAGCGGTTGTATGGGGGTTCCTCAAACGATATAGAGACCTCGCGGATGTAGAAACTGTGATCTTTTGTCGTTGTGGACATCAACTGCATTACAAGAACGGAGTGATCTCCTTCGAACGCACGCTGCGAGGCGATACCGCTGGCGCACTCTCTTTGACATAGTCGGGAATTGTCGTTCGTGTGTAGACCCCGATGTTGCCATCGCTCTGGCCGGTCAGCGTGAGCGATGTTTCACTCACCACGGCTGTGTAACTCTGAGACCAAGGGGTTCTGTCGCTGTATAGGCCCGACAGTATCTGTTCGTTGTAGGTGTAGGTGCCACTGAAATGGGCGTATCCTTGTGTGGTGTTGATCAACTGGTAGAGGGCAAAGGATCCGTTCTCGCCCAGATTGATATAGACCTTTTGCGAGAGGTCGGCTGCGGAGTTCCAACTTGTCAAGACCCAGTCGCCATGCCAATCCGCACCGTCAATGGCATTGATTGTTGCCGTTATCTTTATATTGTAGGTGGCGATAGAGGCTGTCAGCGTTGTTGTCCCTTTCTTGACATAGGTTAGCACCCCTTCATTCGATACGGTGGCGATCGACGGATCGGCCACAGTCCACGTTATGCGAAGGGCTTTTGAGGAGCGATCGTAGAGCACTTCTTCGTTCATGGTGCGGAACTTGATGTAGATGTTCGGAGTAAAGGAGCCTCCTGCCGAAAGCGTATATTGCTGTTGTTCAAAGTGCATCGACTCTATTTGTGTGCTTTTCCCCGAGTCGGAGTCTTTACCGCCGCAACTCACAAATAGTACAATGGCCATCAGCGTAGTTAAAATCTTCATTCCCATATTCATCTTCATTATGCACCCCTGTGATGGGGATACGATCTACAAATATATGGATTGAAATTTAGAAATCAAAATTTGAAAAGCGATTTTTAAAACGGCCGGTTTGATTTGGCTGCGGTTGGCATAAAATATGTTCCTTTTAGGATATAACTTTCCATGCTCTCCCTATGCGAATGCGCTTGTATCTGATATTGCTGCTCTTTGCGGCCTCTCTCGGCATCCTTGTCTGGATCTATCTCTCGGCCACGCGCTATTCCGATGTGCGTGCACAATCACCGTGGGATGAGATTCGGGACGATTTGAAGGCCTGCGGACGACGCAAACATGTGATGTCGATGCAATACGACTATTTTGCCAACGTAGCGGCCGAAGAGCATCGCACCGATGCCGAGCGGCTGTTTCGTGCAGTTGCTCTCTCCGAGCAGATGCATGAGCGCAACTGTCGGCAAGCGGTTGAGCGGTTGGGTGATCACTATGTGGCTCCGGCCAAAGCGGTCATCTTTCGCGGAGTGACCGATGACAATCTGACCCGCTGTATTGCCTATAAACGGCAACAGTTGAGCGAGGGGAGATCCGAGGCGATTGGTCGTGCAATGGGACGTGGCAATCGCTATGCGGCACGTGTGTTGGTGTGGGTCTCGGCGGGTGATATGCGGCAGTTGATGCTGATGGAGCGTTGCCGCGATCAAATCTCAAATCAGCCGATCTATACCGTATGCCCGAAGTGTGGTATGCTCTGCGAAGAGGGTTATCTCGAAGCCTACTGTCCGCTCTGCATGACCAAGGCGGATGACTTCGTTCGATTCGAATAAAAGCCTGCCTACACAGGATGTAGACAGGCTTTTTGCTGAAAATTGTAGAGCAGGTCTGTTACAAAACGCCCTGTTCAACCATCGACTTGGCTACCTTCATGAATCCGGCGATATTTGCCCCCTTCATGTAGTTGATGTACCCGTTTTTCTCGGTCCCGTATTCCAGACATGCGTGGTGGATCGACGACATGATATGGTGTAGTTTGGCATCAACCTCTTCGGCTGTCCAATTGAGTTTCATTGAGTTTTGGCTCATTTCAAGACCCGAAGTGGCTACGCCGCCGGCGTTGACCGCTTTGCCCGGGCCGTAGGGAATCTTTGCTGCGATAAAGGCATCAATTGCCTCCGGACGGCAACCCATGTTCGAAACTTCTGCCACGAGTTTTACGCCATTGGCCAACAAGGTCTTTGCATCATTGCCATCCAATTCGTTCTGTGTGGCGCACGGCATGGCAATGTCCACTTTAACCTCCCACGGTTTGCGGCCTGCTACGAATTTCGAGCCGGGGAACTTCTTTGCATAAGGTTCGACCACGTCGTTGTTCGAAGCGCGCAATTCGAGCATATAGGCGATCTTTTCGGGATTGAGCCCAGCCTCATCGTAAATGTAGCCGTCAGGGCCAGAGATGGTAACCACCTTGCCGCCCAATTCGGTCGCTTTTGTAGCGGCTCCCCAAGCCACATTGCCGAAGCCGGAAATGGCAATACGTTGTCCTTTGATATCCATGCCTGCTTTTTCGAGCATCTGACGCAGGAAGTAGACAGCACCGAATCCGGTAGCCTCCGGACGGATCAACGAACCGCCGTAGGTCATGCCCTTACCGGTCAAAACACCTGTATTCTCCTGTGCCAGTTTGCGATACATACCGTAGAGGTAGCCGATCTCACGGCCGCCAACGCCGATGTCACCCGCCGGAACGTCTGTCTCGGGGCCGATGTGACGCCATAATTCGGTCATGAAAGCTTGGCAGAATCGCATCACCTCACGATCGGACTTGCCCTTTGGGTTGAAGTCCGAACCGCCCTTTGCGCCACCCATCGGCAGGGTGGTTAGTGCGTTTTTGAAGATCTGTTCGAAACCGAGGAATTTCAAGATCGAGGGGTTCACCGAGGGGTGGAAACGCAAACCACCTTTGTAAGGGCCGATCGCGTTGTTGAATTGGAAACGATAACCGGTGTTGACCTGCACTTCGCCTTTGTCGTCCACCCAAACCACCTTGAAGGTGAAACTGCGATCGGGTTCCACGATCCGTTCAGCGATGCGATTTGCCTCGAATTCGGGGTGTTGGTTGTAGGTCTCTTCCACCGTCATGAGTACTTCACGCACGGCTTGCAGAAATTCGCTTTCGCCCGGATGCTTGCGTTCGAGCTCCGCCATTAATTTGTTTACGTTCATACTTTACTGTTTTTTATAGATTGGTTAGATTTTGCTATTTGCTTTCTACAAATATAAGAAATTTTCTTATAGATTGTAACTGTCTTCGCGAAAAAAAAGTGTTAATTTTCTTTTTGATCCGCTGTTTTTCTGACCATTCCTTTGTTTGAACGTCCGTCCATGCAGACCCAGAGCGCAGAGTCGAAATGTACCTGCCGCAGAAATTCGCCGTCGTAAGCCGCTGGCAGCGCATCGAGGAGTTCTTCTCGGAAGATGCCATCACCACGGAATGGGTTGATCGTCAGATAACCCACGCCTAACGAGGTGACATTTTGAAAAAAGTGAGTGCCCTGAGAGGGTTCCACCTCGAAGGTGGCGATGCCGCTCTCGACAATTACTTTGGCCTCCGAGATATGTGTCCACTTGACCGGAACGCCTAAAAAGGGATCGGATGATCCCCAGCGACCCGGCCCGACAAGAATATATGCTCGTTTTTCGTCCCGCATGCGCATGTTCAGTGCCAACAACTCCTCGGCAATCCGTTCGGTTGAAAGGGTGTTGAACGATGCCGATTTGACATAGACAATGTCGGCAATGTCGCTCATCATTCCGATACCGAGTGCCTGCTCTCCATAGATGAACGATTCGGCCGGATCGATCTGCGACCAGTCGATCGGACGATTATCCTGATTGTCGATGATTGGCCTGATTTGCAGCAGGTTGAAGAGTTGCTGCTGCCCCGACAAGATATCCATGTTTGCGGCAAATTCGACCTCTACCGGACAACGCATCTCTTCGGCTCCCATGCGCAGCATGTCGGTAACGATTTCGGCCAGCGGAAAGGTGTTATATTTTAGGATGTTGTTGAACGTAATTATTTTGCGCCCTTGGTCGAAGGGGCTGTCCGAGATGCGCTCATTCTCGCGATCCCAGATCGAACAGACGTGGCGGGCATTGCGCAGAGAGCCAATTTCGGTCAGATTGAGCCGGTGAAGGTTGACGGCATCGTTGATTGAGGTGCGAAACTCTTCGGGTCGCAGACTCAATGCCAACACCTCGGACTGCGTGTCGCGTAGAGCCAATTCGGGCGTTGAGGTCTGCAAAACCTTCTGCGGATAGCGTGGCGAGAAACGGAGTGTCTTTCCTCCATCGACCACTAACTTGCCCAATCCCATTGCCACGTTGCAGATACCGTCTTCGGGACGTTCATCGCCGATCGGGTAGTAATTGATCGAACGCGCTACGCCCGAGAGCGTCGGAAAGAAAAGTCCCTCCTGCTCCGTGCCGCACACCTCTTGTATAATGACGGCCATCTTCTCCTCCGAAATTAAATTTTGCGAACTTTGAATGTAGGCCTTCGATGCGGCGTAGTAGACCGAGGCGTAGACGCTCTTGATCGCTTTGAGCAGCAGGCGCAGCATCTGATCCTCGTTGTCGACATAGGGGATCATATAGGTCGAATAGATGCCGGCAAAGGGCTGATAGTGCGAATCTTCCAACTTTGAAGAAGAGCGGATGGCCAAGGGGGAGCTGACTGTGCGGATATAGGCTTTCAACGCCTCTTGCAAACGGACAGGAACGGTCGAACTGACAAACTCGGAGAGCACCTCTTCGTCCGAAATATCTTGCGAAATGATGTATTTCAATCCGTTGAGACTCATGAACTCATCGAAATACTCCGTGGCAATCACAACCGATCGCGGAATGAGGATCCGGACATTTTCGTGTTTGTCGTATTGGCGATGCTTGATGAGCATCGAATTCATGAATGCCAGACCGCGTGCCTTGCCGCCGAGCGAACCCTCCCCGATGCGGGCGAACCCTACGGCATCGGAGTAGGTCTCTGCATCGAATCGTGCCACGACTCCCTGTCCGAGCAGCGTGCGGTAGTCGCGAATGAGATTGACCAGAACGCGGCGGTGTTCGGCTACGGAGATGAAGTGGCTTTTGTTGTATTGGCGAATCGAGGCGGCCAGTGGGAACAGTCCGCGCGAATAGAGCCATTTGGAGAGGTGATTCTGCGAGGTATGGTATTCGAAAGCATCATCGGGAATCGTGGCGATCATCTGTTGCATCTGTGCCAGATCTTTTGCGCGACCGATCTCGCAGCCCGTTTCGGGATCTTTGAAGACAAAATCGCCGAAGGCAAATTCGGTGGTGATATAGTCGTGAAGTTGCGTGAGCAGGGTTTTCGAATTTTTGGCTAAGAATCCTACGCCCAATTCGCGTGCTTGTTGTTCAAATTCGGTCTGTGATGACTGTAATAAAATAGGAATCAGTGGATTGTCTTCTTTGATGCGCCGGCAGAGATCAATGCCGGCATCCCGTTTTTCATCGGCCGGCGGATCGTTGCGGTGCAGGACGAAACCCACATCGGAGATCACACCCAATAGGTTCTTTTTGTAGCGGTCGTAGAGTTCGGTAGCCTCATCGTAACTGCGTGCCAATAGAATCTTCGGTCGGGCACGTTTGCGCAGAATCTGCTGCTGTTCGTTGAGGGCATCTTTCAAAAACTCCGTGTTCTGCAATAAGATCAGTTTGTATAATTCGGGGAGGTAAGTCGAGTAGAACCGGATCGAATCTTCGACCAGCAGAATGGCTTGAACGCCCCCATCGCCGATATCCTCTTCGGCATTCATCTTATCCTCGATGAGTTTAATGATGGCGATAATCAGGTCGGTGTTGCCGTGCCAGCAGAAGATGTAATCCAACCCCGAACAGTCGCGCTCCTCGATGCGGCGATAGATATCTTTCGAGAACGAGGTCAATAACGCGACCGGAGTCTGTGGATGCCGCTCCTTGACGATTCGCGCGAATGCAAAAGCATCGGGTTCGCCGACGTTGTACATGGTCAGAATGAAGTCGTAGGAGTCGTCCGCAGCCAACAATTCGAGGGCTTCGGCTGTGGAACTGACGCGAGTAAACGAAGGCGGATTCGAGATATTCAGATCGAGATACTCCTGATTGATTTGCGATTCGATGTGTCCGTCCTCTTCGAGAATGTAGCCGTCGTAACTGCAACAGACGAGTAGAATTTTGTGAATCCGGTATTTCATAAACCGATAGGGAACGCTATTCCCATCGGGAAGGTACTGCTCAAAGCTTTTGTCCATTGCTGTTTTCAGTTTTTTGATGGATCAACAAAAATAACGAAAAAATAATTACCTTTGTATGAAGTAAACAAATAATTCGAGATGACGAACGAGAAATACATGTTGCAGGAGGTTACGACATCTGCACTGGCACGCGAATGGTTGGATTTTCCGAAAAAAATATATCAGGGTAATCGCAATTGGGTCTGTCCGCTCGACCCCGACATCGAGGAGGTGTTCGATCCGGCATGCAACGAACTTTATGCCGATGGAGAGGCGATTCGTTGGGTATTGCGCGATAGTCGTAAACGGGTTGTCGGCCGTATTGCCGCTTTCTATAACCGCGAGAAGGCCGCTATCGAAGAGCAGCCAACGGGTGGCTGTGGGTTTTTCGAAGCGATCAATGACCAACAGGTTGCCAACACGCTTTTCGACGCTGCGCGGATGTGGTTGGCCAGTCGCGGCATGGAGGCGATGGATGGCCCGATCAACTTCGGACCGCGACGCGATTGGTGGGGTTTATTGATTGAGGGCTATGAGTTCCAACCGCTCTATAAAAATCCCTACAACCCTCCTTATTACAAGGAGCTTTTCGAAAACTACGGTTTTAAAAACTATTTCAACCAACATAGCTTTATCTGGCGCGTCAACTCATCGGAGGCCAATAAGCAGATCTTTGCACGAGCCGAACGATTGGAGGCGATGCCGGGCTATCATGTCGAAAACATCGACATGCGCAATCTTGACGATGCCGCCGAGGCTTTCCGAGTGATTTACAACAAGGCGTGGTCGCTCTTTTCGGGGGTTAAGCCGATGTCGTCCGAAGAGGCACTTGAAATCATGAAGGAGATGAAACCGATCATTGATCCCAACATCATCTTCTTTGCCTACTTCAACGATGAGCCGATTGGATTTTTTATTACCGTGCCCGATTTAAATCGCCTGATTGGCAAATTTAACGGCAAATTCGGCCTGTGGCAGAAGTTGCGCCTGATGTGGGATCTCAAAGTGCGCAAATCGTGCGATCGAGTCTTTGCGATCATCTTCGGTATTGCCCCCGAATTTCACGGGAAGGGGGTGGAGTCGGCTATTATGGTCAAATACTGGGACTACCTCGAACAGCGTCAGAGTCGCTATAAAACGATGGAACTGGCGTGGGTCGGCGATTTTAATCCGGTGATGAACCGCATGATCGAAACCTATGTCTGTGCCTCGCGTCACAAGATTCACACCACCTATCGTTATCTCTTCGACCGCACCAAAGAGTTTCACCGTTGCCCGCGTCTGGGAGTCAAACGTCGCGATTAGAGTTCAAACCAATCATATCATGAAAACAACAGTTTTTACCGATTATCACATTGCCGCAGGGGCTAAAATGGCCGAGTTTGCGGGATACAACATGCCGATTGAATTCACGGGCATCAACGATGAACATATGGCGGTGCGTAACGCTGCGGGAGTTTTTGATGTGAGCCACATGGGCGAAATATGGGTCAAGGGACCCAAGGCTCTTGCCCTGTTGCAGCATATCACCACCAACGATGTTTCGAAGCTGGTCGATGGCAAGGTGCAGTACACCTGTATGCCTAACGGGCGCGGAGGTATCGTGGATGATATTTTGGTCTACCGAGTGGATGCGGAGACCTACATGCTCTGTGTCAACGCGGCCAATATTGAAAAGGATTGGACTCATATCTGCCGTGAGGGGGCTGCTTTCGGAATGGAGTCGGGACACGGCAAAGAACTTTACAACGCCTCGGACGAGATCTGCCAATTGGCTGTGCAGGGGCCATTGGCCATGAAAATCGTGCAGAAGATGTGTGCTCAACCGGTCGAGAATATGGAGTATTACACCTTTAAGAAAATGGAGGTGGCCGGTTGCGATGCGATCCTTTCGATCACCGGCTATACCGGAGCGGGCGGATGTGAGATCTATATGGCTAACGCCGATGGAGCGACGCTCTGGAAAGCTCTCTGGGCAGCCGGTGAAGAGTATGGTTTGAAGAATATCGGTCTTGGCGCTCGCGATACGTTGCGTCTTGAAATGGGTTTCTGCCTCTATGGAAACGATATTGACGATACGACCTCTCCGATTGAGGCGGGCTTGGGCTGGATTACGAAATTTGCCGACGGGAAGGAGTTTATTGACCGAGCCGCCATGGAGAAGTTGAAAGCCGAAGGAGTTAGCCGTAAATTGGTCGGATTGAAGATGATTGACCGCGGCATTCCGCGCCATGGCTACGAATTGGCTTCGCTCGACGGAGATAAGATCGGCCATGTCACCTCTGGCACAATGTCGCCGTGCTTGAAGGTTGGTGTGGCCTTGGGCTATGTGGCAGCCCCTTATGCCAAGATCGGCACGCAGGTAGCAGTGGTCATTCGTGAAAAATTGGTGAAGGCCGAAGTAGTGAAGCTTCCGTTTATTTAGCCGTTTTATGCTACATAGTTGTACGCCCCGAACTTTCCGGTTCGGGGCCTCTTTTTTATTTGATTTCGGTGGTATAAATCAGTTCGAAGCGATTGCGTAACTTTGTTTCGTCGCGGATCAGCACGCGTAACTCTTCCAACCTTTGTGCATTCTGCGATTCGGCAATCCAAAATCGCAGGTAGCCCCCATCGGCATACTTCTCGTGCAGGTGACCGAGGCAGCGTAACCAATGGCCTTCGCGATCCAGAGCGGGGTAGTGGGTTAGACTGTATTGTACCGTGCGGCGCAGGATGGTGTCGGGGTCGATCACGCGGTCCGCTTCGGCTACAATTCGCCCGTAGATCGAGCGCGGCGTATGGTCTGAGGAGGCGCGGTGATCTTCGACAGCCTCACGCATCACCTCAATCTGCTCCTCCGAAAACCATTGCTGCAACGTTTTGTCGGTCGATAGAATTGTTCCTGCATCTATGTGGTGGTTTTCGCGACCGTTCACCAGACCCGTGTCGTGATAGGCGGCTATGGTGTAGACCATGTTTTCATCGACCTCATAATGTGCGGCCAACGATAGACTCTGTGCAATAACCGACTGTGCATGGTCGATGCGGTGAGCGCGATCGAAATGTGCATACCGCGGGAGAATCTCTTGTTCGATATATGTTTGAAGGAAGGGAATCATCCGAATTGGTAAATGGAAAAAGCCCTTCCGGAAAGAAGGGCTTTTTGCTGTGAATTATCTCTGGTCTTATTTTGCGTAGGAGACAGCCCGAGTTTCGCGAATGACGGTGATCTTCACTTGACCCGGGTAGGTCATTTCGTCCTGAATCTTCTTGGCAATATCGTGCGACAAGTTTTCCGACTCTTGGTCGTCGAGTTTGTCGGCTCCAACAATCACGCGCAGCTCGCGGCCGGCCTGAATGGCATAGGTTTTCAAGACTCCCGGATACGACAAGGCAATATCCTCCATCTCTTTGAGTCGCTTGATGTAGCTCTCGACCACCTCGCGGCGCGCACCCGGACGCGCACCCGAAATAGCATCGCAGACCTGAATAATCGGCGAGATAATCGAAGTCATCTCGACCTCATCGTGGTGTGCGCCAATAGCGTTGCATACCTCCGGTTTCTCCTTATACTTCTCGGCCAACTTCATACCGATGATTGCGTGTGGCAATTCCGGTTCATCATCGGGAACCTTGCCAATATCATGGAGCAGACCGGCACGGCGAGCAGTTTTGGTGTTCAGTCCCAGTTCGGCTGCCATAATACCGGCCAGATTGGCGGTTTCACGTGCATGCTGCAAGAGGTTCTGTCCATAGGAAGAACGGTATTTCATTTTGCCAATCAGGCGGATCAGTTCGGGATGCAGTCCGTGGATGCCTAAATCGATTGTTGTGCGTTTGCCGACTTCGACAATCTCCTCCTCGATCTGCTTTTGTACCTTGGCAACAACCTCCTCGATACGTGCCGGATGGATGCGACCATCGGTTACCAATTGGTGCAATGCCAAACGGGCGATTTCACGACGAACGGGATCAAAACCGCTGAGGATAATCGCCTCAGGCGTATCATCAACGATGATTTCGATGCCGGTAGCGGCCTCCAATGCGCGGATGTTACGCCCCTCGCGACCGATGATGCGGCCCTTCACCTCGTCACTTTCGATGTTGAAAACCGTTACGGCGTTCTCGATTGCCGTCTCCGTGGCGACACGCTGGATCGAAGCAACGATGATTCGTTTTGCCTCTTTCGTGGCGGTCATTTTTGCCTCTTCGATGGTTTCGTTGACATAGGCAGCCGCCTCCGTTTTGGCTTCGGCTTTCATGTTCTCCATCAAGATATTCTTCGCATCATCGGCACTCATGCTCGAAATCTGCTCCAAACGCACGTTTTGTTCGCGTTTGATCTGGTCAATCTCCTCTTTTTTGTGCTCCAGAATCTGCATCTGATTCTGCATCTGCTCCTTGACACGTTCGTTTTCGCGCAATTTGTTATCCAGATCCCGCTGTTTGTTTTCGAGCGTTGATTCGATCTGTTTGGCGCGTTGTTCGCTTTGGGATAATTTCTGGGTGCGTTCATTGACCATTCGGTCGTGTTCGCTTTTAAGTTGCATGAACTTCTCCTTGGCTTGAAGGATCCGCTCTTTTTTAATCATTTCACCCTCTGCCTCAGCCTCTCTAAGGGCAGCTTCGCGGCGTTTGCTGATCGAGGTCTTGGTTACGAAGTTGGTGACAACTGCGTAGGCGACGATCGCGACAACCGCTGCGATAAGGGCAACCAATACTGTATACATTTAGTTTCGCGTGTTTTTAATTATTAATAGGGTTTGTCAGTTTGTGTCTATAAAAAAACCGCATAGGATTCCTTAGTCTTGTTTGACGAATCTGCCGATTGTCATATGTGGGGGCTCCCGAATTCGCAATCTTCCAACGGCACACCGGAGCGTGCACCCCTTGCGGGGTTAAGGCCTGATTTTGAGATAGAGTGAGTTGCCCCAATTTAAAAAGTGTTCAGTTTCGCAAAGCTATTAAGGAATCTATGCGGGTAGATTTTTCCTTGTTTTATATAAAAGAACGTTGTTGCTTCTCGTTGATTATGCCTTCGGGTCGTTGAGGTAGGCCTCTATTTCCGTGCCAACGGCATTGATCCGGCGTATATCTTCGTCATCCAATTCGCGACTTTGTCGGGCATTCACATTCTCGATGGCGAATTTGAGTGCTGTTACCGAGAGGTAGTCCTGATCGCCCCAGCCCTTGATGTTCTGCTGTTTAATCAGTGTAAGGTAACTGTTGACCTCGCGTTCGGCCAGTCGGTAGATCTCCTCTTTTCCGCTCTCGATATTGAACGGATAACTCTTGCCGGCTATTTTGAGTGTGATCGCCTGTTTCGTCATGGTGTTCCGTTTGGTTTATCTAATCCTCGTCCTGCGTCGTTTGTGTCGTGGCCTCCACGGGACGCCCCAACAATGCGATGCACTTATCAACCTCCCGCATAAGACGGTTGACGCGCGCCCTCGCTTTATCTCGGTTTCGGCTCTCTCCCGCAAGGCCTTCGGCCAATTGCATGCGTGCTACCTCTGCATTGAGTCCGCGAACCTGCTCTTCGAGTGTACGGTTCTCGCGGCGCAACGTTTCGCGTTGTTCCGTCAGTTCCGCGCAGATACCCGACAGCCGTCGGTGATCGTCGATAAGTTGGCGGATGCGCGTTTCAAGGGTTGCGATGACGCTTTTGTCGGCCATAAGTTACGAAAGTTCCGATATTAACCATTCAAAGGTACGAAAAAGAACGTGAATTCGCAAATTTATTTCTTGGAGGGGTTGCATACTTCGCCGTAGAGATCGTAGTCTGCGGCTTGTGAGATCCGAACTTGGTAAAACCGTCCCTTGGTCAACCGTTTGGACGCAACCGGAATCAGAATCTCCTGATCGACCTCAGGCGAGTCGTACTGTGTGCGACCAACGTAGTAGTCGCCTTGGCGCGAGTCGATAATAACCCGTTCGATGCGCCCTACGCGGCGTTGGTTGTTTGCAAGCGAAATCTCATTTTGAAGAGCCATGATCTGTTCTACGCGCTCCTGCTTGACCGAGTCGGATACATTGTCGACCAGCTTTTTGGCCGAATAGGTCCCCTCCTCTTCGGAGTAGGCGAAGACTCCCAGCCGTTCGAATCGTACCTCTCGCACGAATTGCAGCAACTCTTCGAAATCGGCTTCGCTCTCGTTCGGATAGCCCACCAATAATGTGGTGCGCAAGGCCAGATCGGGAATTGCCGCGCGGAGTTTGCGAATCAGATCCATCGCTTCGGCTTTGGTGTGGCGGCGCAGCATGGCCGATAGTTGTGCATCGGCAATGTGCTGGAACGGGATGTCGAGATATTTGCAGATTTTGGGTTCGGAGGCCATCACCTCGATTACCTCTTCGGGGAAGGAGGCCGGATAGGCGTAGTGCAATCGAATCCATTCCAACCCTTCGATGCGGCAAAGTCGTCGGAGTAGTTCGGCGAGCATGCGTTTGCCGTAGAGGTCGATGCCGTAATAGGTCGAATCCTGCGCAATCACCATCAACTCTTTGACCCCGGCGGCAGCTAATTTGCGCGCCTCCTCTTCGAGTTCCTCCATCGGTACGGAGATGTGTTCGCCGCGGATCAGTGGGATAGCACAATAGCCACATTTCCAATTACATCCTTCGGAAATTTTCAGATAGGCATAGTGCTTGGGGGTGGTTAGATGGCGATCGGTGGCCAACTCTGTGCGGTCGGCCGCACCCAGAGCTTTTGCAATTCCGTCCCAATTCCGCGCTCCGAAAAATTGATCGACTTCGGGCAACTCTGCACGCAATTCGTCGGCATAACGTTCCGAAAGACAACCGACCACAAACAGGTCGGTGATCTTGCCCGCTTTTTTAGCTTCTGCGGCGCGCAAAATCATGTCGATGGACTCTTGTTTTGCATCGCCAATAAATCCGCAAGTGTTGATAACCACGGTCTTGGCATCCGTGCGATTGCTGTCGAAGACCACCTCATAACCGGCGGCCGTCAATCGTGCCATAAGGTGCTCGCTGTCAACCGTGTTTTTGGAACAGCCCAATGTGATGACGTTAATTCTTTTCATCGCCGAAGAGTGCGTTTACAAATTCTTTGCGGTCGAAGATCCGCAATTGGTCGATTCCTTCGCCGATGCCGATGTAGCGTACCGGAATATGAAACTGATCCGAGATGCCAATCACGACACCACCCTTGGCCGTTCCGTCCAACTTCGTGATGGCCAGCGAGGTGACCTGCGTGGCTTGGGTGAACTGTTTGGCCTGTTCGAAGGCATTTTGTCCCGTAGAACCGTCCAGAACGAGCATCACTTCGTGGGGCGCATCGGGGATCACTTTCGACATGACGTTGCGGATTTTGGTCAACTCGTTCATCAGGTTGATCTTGTTGTGCAGACGGCCTGCCGTGTCGATCAGTACCACATCGGCCCCATTGGCTTTGGCCGATGAGAGGGTGTCGAAGGCTACCGATGCAGGGTCGGAACCCATCTGCTGGCTAATCATCGTGGCTCCGGCGCGATCGGCCCACACCTGCAACTGGTCGATTGCTGCGGCGCGGAAGGTATCGGCTGCACCGATCCAGACTTTACGTCCCGCCTTGGTCAGTTGTGCGGCGAGTTTACCGATTGTTGTGGTCTTGCCTGCGCCATTGACCCCCACAACCATGACGACGTAGGGCTCTCCGCTCTTGGCATCCAGACCGAAATGGGTTGCCGAACCGTGTGCTTCCTCCATCAGCGCAGTGATCTCCTCTCGGAGGATCGCCTGCAATTCACCTGTGCCCATATATTTATCCTTTGCCACGCGCTCCTCGATGCGGCGAATGATCTTGACGGTAGTTTCGACCCCGACATCGGAGGTAATCAACACCTCTTCGAGGTCATCCAACACCTCGGCATCGACCGTTGTGCGACCGGCAACGGCACGTGCCAATTTCGAAAAAAGGCCGCTTTTTGTCCGTTCCAATCCGGCGTTCAGCTCCTCTTGTTGCTGCTGTTGCTCATCAGAGGGCGTGTCAGCCGCTTTGCGTTTAAAAATATCGAAAAATGCCATACCTTATATTTAATACTTTTGGCAAAGATAGCAAGAAAGTTTGGAAAAAAACGTTATATTTGCCACATATACCTATATAAGAACCATGAAAAAGAGCATTCTTCTCCTCATTACGGCAATCTGTATGGTCTTTACTACGGCTGCCCAAGATCTGATTATCAAAAAAGATACTTCGAAAATTGAGGCCAAAGTCCTTGAAATTTCGAGAGATGCCGTGCGTTACAAACGCTTCTCAAATCCAGAGGGTCCCACGTATGTGCTCCCCGTTGCCGATATTTATTACATCCAATATGCAAACGGCGAAAAAGAGTATTTTGCCCCAACTGCTCCTGCTGCTCCCGCTGCTCCTGTTGCTGCGCAGGTTTCGGCTCCACGGTATGAGTTGAAAAGCTACAAGGTTGGAGATCTGTACGACTATGACGGTGTGAAGGGTATTGTCTGCAAGGTGTCGGAAGAGGGTCAGCATGGATTGTTGCTCTCGATGACGGAGATCTACCTCCATTGGAGTGAATTTCGGAAACCCGACCTGCGTACGATCGGAACCGATGCCCGTACCGATGGAGCGGCTAATATGCAAAAGGTGGCTGACTACATAGCTGCCAATAACCTGTCGTGGGATGATTTTCCGGCATTTAAATGGTGCCGTGAGCAGGGCGAGGGGTGGTATCTGCCGTCCATCGACGAACTGCTGACCATCGGCCATAACTACAACGGGGGTACACGTGTCCAGAATAATCGTCAAGCCCGTAACGCCTTTAACGATACGTTGAAGGAGAACGGGGGTAAGCGAATGGATCGGTTGGTCTACTACTTCTCTTCGACCGAACAAAACGAAAAGAGTGCCTATACAACCCACATGGGCATCGAACCTCCCTATGTGATTGATATTCCGAAATACAACAAGTTTCTGGTGCGTGCCGTGCGGAAGTTCTAAAAACAATGCGGCCGGAGTCTGAGAAAGATTCCGGCCGCATTGTTTCTGTTTATATAGCTTCGATCATACTTTGGAGTTTGTGTAGAATGACGTTCCAATCGTAATTTCGGGCAATATATTGAGGCCCGTTTTTCTGCATGAGGGTTCGAAGTTCGTGATCGGAGCAGAGCCGGTGTAGCTTTTGCATAAAATCGGCGGAATCGTCAAACCAAAGAGCCGCTTGGCTTTGTATGCAATGGTCTTTCAGTACGGCACATTTGCCGTTGACCAATAACGGAATCCCGTTGTACATTGCTTCGAGAGCTAACAGAGATAGGCTTTCAACCTTTGACGGGTTAATCATCACATGAGCATGTTGGACGATTGCTGTCTTTTCGGCATCCGTTACAAATCCCGTATAGGTAATACCGGCAAAGTCCGGCGTTGCCATTGACCCGTTGGCACTTCCGACAATGACCAATTGGGCATTGGGGTCAACGCTCTCCCGATAGCATTTGAAATCAGTCAGCAGATGTTGGATCTTAGGGGGCACTATGCGGCCTAAATAGAGCACGTACTGCTCTGGTAATTTGTATTTGGTCTTGACTGTATTCCAATTTTCAGGCGCAGCTTGTTCGATGCCGACACCAACGATCGAATTCGGTGCAAGGTTGCGTCCAAAAACCTTTTGGCATAGGTGTTGTTCTCCTCTTGAATTGAAAGCAATGTGTCTGACTTCTGTGAATAAGCGTGTGTACATCGCGTGGAAAAGCAATTTTTCGGGGTGAGCCGTTGGGATCAGAATGCATTTCTGAGGTGCAATTCGTGCGGAAAAAACGGTTAGCGGAAATGCATAGCAGATAGAGATAATGGCCGCGTATTCTGCTTCGTGCTTGGTTAGATATTCAATGAGGGTCGGTGAATATTGACTGCGAGTTCGAAAATATTGTTCCTCGGCATTGATTCCTAAATGCCACCGAGGATGTAGTGCCGTGACGAAAGGGAGTATTTTGAGTTTGTAAAGATGATAACGGATCCGACGACTTAATTTGCTCTCTTTGAAAGATCTGCATACGGCGGATCTGCTCCCGGGCAGGGAGTGAAACCGATGTATTGTGACGTTGTTTTCCACCGATATTCCCTCTTCGTAGTCGGTTTCACTCGGCTCGTCTGCTTTGCAGGTGGTGGTGAACACATGTACCTCATACCACGGAGTAAGGCGTTCGGCCAGCATCCGGCAATGAACCTCAGAGCCGCCGTTTACCTCTCGGCCGTAACGGGTAACGACAAATGCAATTTTTTTCATTTTTCTATAAAGTTTCGAATAGGGCGAGCCATTGATGACCGATCGTATTCAGATCATAACGATGTGCTGCTTGCATAGAGGCAGTTCGCAGTTGTTCTTGTCGTGTGTCATCTCGTATAGTTTCGCTGAGTTGTTGTACGTACTTTCGTTGATTGAACGCAGGTACTATGATTCCGCTCTTCCCATTTTCGGCAATGTCGTGAATTCCTGCATAAGAATCGAACGATATCGGAATTACGCCGTATTGTTGTGCTTCCATCAAACACATTGGAAGTCCCTCTATGTTGGAGGTAAGACAGCAAAAACGAGCGCGACGGTAATATTTGCTCACCTCTTTTTGATAGCCGGCAAATTTGACTTGTTTGAGTTTTAAGTCAATCGCAAGTTCTTTGAGTTTCTGTTCTTCTTCTCCTTGACCTAACAAAATAAGTTTCCATTCTGGATTATGACGCTCTATTTTTTGCCAAATTCGCAGCAATCTATCGACTCGCTTGTGTGTCTTGACAAGCCGTCCGACATAAAGAACCAGTTTCTCTTTGGGCATTCGGATCTCTGAGTCAATTGGAAGCATAGGGTTGTATATTGATACAAATTTGTGGTCTGGAAAATCTGTACAGGAGAGGAGTTGACTCATCTCATCCCGATAGTTAGGACACAACAAAATCATTCGATCCAAATGGAGGAGCATGCGTGCGTACATATTGATTGTGCGGCGTTCGATCCTCGATGTGATTTTATTCAATGGGTAACGTAGTAATAGATACTCTGCCTTTTTCCAAAAAGTTGTAAGGTTTTTTTCCGAAAGAGTTGTTTTCCGAGCCATATCCACCTCCCACATTGTCTTGTTATGCAAACAAAACAATGTTTTGCAGGATGTTAATTTTTTGATTTTTTCGAAAGGGAGGTTTGTGATACCTTGGCTAATTAATATGTCTACGCAATTATCGCGTAGTGAAGTACATAAAAAATCAGTATTTTGAGGATCGTTCGGTTTGCTTTTAATCGGTAGCGGCTGAAAGGTAAACAACTGATGGTCTTCCTCGGTCAGTAGTTCGTGATTGATCTGTGTGGTATATAAGATGACTTTTATTCCTTGATCAACAAAGAACTTTGCCAAATGATGAGTTACAACCTCTCCGCCCCCATAGGGATAACGATCGTTAAAGAATGCAAGTGTCTTTACTATCATAATCTGAAATATAATGGTGTTTCCAAATAGGAAGGTTTCAGGAGGCAAATATAGGGATATATTTCTCTATACACAAAGGGCACCCGATTCGGATGCCCTTTGTATTTAAGACTGCGGTCTTAAATACTTATTTCTTCTCTTCTGCGAAGAAATCTTTGATTTGGTCGTTCAGTACCACGCCCTCTTTGAACAGGTAGGCTCCGGTCTTATCCGACTTAACCATCTTGATGCACTTGGTGTATTGTTTACCTGCACCGGTTTTCAGTGTTGCGACTACTTTCTTTGCCATAGAGCTTCTTTACTATTTAATTTCACGGTGAACAGTTACACGTTTCAAGAAGGGGTTGTACTTCTTACGTTCCAGACGATCGGGAGTGTTCTTCTTGTTTTTGGTGGTGATGTAACGGGACATTCCCGCAACGCCGCTCTCTTTCTGTTCGGTGCATTCGAGGATGACCTGAACTCTGTTGCCTTTCTTTGCCATTTGTTACGGTGTTTTTTAGTAGACGGACTTGGCTGCGGCAGATTCACGCAGAGCCACTTCAAGACCCTTTTTGTTGATTGTTT
>CAYOKU010000035.1:0-22551 GCA_964404645.1 uncultured Alistipes sp. | reverse complement strand
ATAGCGGCTCATACCGTGATTTTCACTCAGTAATGGCGCGAGGTGTGTGTCATCTAATGACCGACAACATCCCGATAAAGATTTGGCCTTTTGAACAGTTTGATTCTCCATTTTTCCCATTGCGCGATTAGTTAAAATAACTCTTTTTGCAGCAGCGTACTATACTGCTCGCGGATTGATTGCAGCATCTTAGCTGTGGTGTCACCGCAATGCGTAAGTCGGTCGTATAACAACTTCACACCGGCGACCGTGGCATCTAACTGGGTGCGGAATGGAGCATCATCCTCGCGCCGGACACCTTGCCCAAATCCGTTGCCGCTGACGGCATAGCAGATCGCAAACCGCCAAGCACCATTCCCGTGCGCGGTGGCGACCTCCCAGTAGTCACGCGACTGTGGATCGCGCCACTGCACGCGGTCGGGGTTCTCGCAGATGCCGTGCTTGTTGTAGATGTAGTTTTTACTTGTCATTTAAATAGGGTTTAATAAGGTTATACATAAAGTCGGCGATCAATCCGATCCAGTCATCCCTAAGGTCGTGGCAGTCGGTGCAGATCACGCCCTCGGGGGTCTTGTAGTGCCCTTGGCCGTCGTCAATCCGACGTCCGCACCGACTGCACGTCGGGCGCGGATCAGTCGGCATCGGGTTGGTTGGCGCGTTGGCGCTCTTTATACTCCATAAACATCACGGCCGAGTTTATGATGATCTCAGCAAAATCCTCGTAAGTAAGCATCATATTGACGATCGCCTTGGTGGTGTTCTTATGACTTCCTAACAGCGACAAGCCCGAGCCGTCTTTTTTGCCTGCTACTGCCACGAGGCTAAAATCGTCATCAACCTTTTGGCAGTCCAGCCCTTTGCGCTCCAACTCGTGGATCAAATCGGTGATCTCCTGGTAACCGGTTGTTTGTGTTTGTTCTTTCTTTTCCATAATTTTTAAGTGTTTAAAGGTGTTGCTCCCGTGCCGGTATCGCTCCGGATAATGTCGTTACATTCACGGGAAATAGTTGTATATTTGCTAACCACTTCAAATTTTACAACTATGGCGTTTGACTCGAAACAGGTAATAGAAAATCAGAGACACCTTGCGGAAGAGGTAACCAATAGACAATCGTCTTTGTATTCCGCCTTACTGATATCATCGACAAGTATACTCGGCATCGTAGTTTCCCTGCATACTCCATCCGAAATTCCGCTATACATCCGGCTGGTATTTGTTGCTGCCCTGTTACTATTCTCGTGTGGCATCCTAACTGTTGCGACAGTACTATATAGTCATATAAAGGGGGTAAAACAACTTCGGGCTTTGTATACGGACGAATCAGTACAAGCGTATCGGGCAGGTCGCAAGACGAAGTTGATAACGGTGAAGGCTTCGAAGTTGCAACTGTTTTGCGAAACAGCCTCCTATATCTTTCTATCAACCGGATTACTGGCTTTAACGGCTTATGCAATTTTGGCCACATTATGGGTGTAAGCGCGATGCGTTCGGCTGGTATCATGGCGTTTAAACGTTAATTCTCTTTCTCCCGTTCCGCGATCACCTGCTCGGCGATCGTTAAGATGCGTTCGCTCACCCCTTGGCCGTTGATCACAAGGTAGACCCATTGCCGGCTCGTTCCGGTTCGCTGAGCGATGCGAGCCTTATCCCCCCTGTGGAGGGCGCTCCGGATCGCTTTTAGTCGATTTTCTTGATTTTCTGCGCTCATATTCAATTATTTTCTATACTTTTGTGCTGTTAAGTTGACACAAATATACGGAAATAATTTACATATATCCAAATATCGACGTAAATATTTTACATAAATTGGCCAAAAAGGACGGAAATAATTTACAATACACCGTTGTTTGTAATAATATAAAGGTGTTACGGACATTAAAAAAAATGTCCCAAAAGCCCATTTACTCCGCCCTGGGCATATCAAGGCAACAGTATAGCAACATTGAGAGCGGATATGCGGCACCGTCGTTAAAACACCTGATCAAAATGACGGAAATATTTGGCGTATCATTGGATGACTTGTGCCTATCGGATCTTTCGGATCAAAAAAATATTTTCAATACCAAAACTCCGGAAAACGTCATCAAATTAAATGATGACATAAATGATGACAAAAATGATGACAAACGAAAACTCCGGAAAATGTCATCAATTGAGTACCCGATACCGCCGGAAGATCCGGAGCAGATGCTTGCATCCGATGCGGTGACCAATGTGTTTAAACTGCGCACCGATCACCTTATAGATCGTCAGCAGATACCTATATATGATATGGAGGCCGTGGCTGGGCTTGTGCCGCTGTTTGCGGATCAATATAGCCAGCGTGTGGTGGAGGTCATGGAGACAAGCCTGATACCCAAATGCGATGCCGGCCTGCGCATCGTGGGAGACTCGATGTATCCATTGCTCAAAAGCGGCGACATCGTCTTTTACAAGCAGATAAATGACATCATCAACAACATTGTATGGGGTGAGATGTATCTTATATCCTTTGATATAGACGGCGATGAGTACGTCTCGGTCAAATACATCCAAAAGTCCGAGTTACCGGATCACATCCAACTCGTCAGTTACAACGAGCACCACAAGCCTATGGACATCCACATCAGCCGCATCCGCGCGCTGGCGTTCATCAAGGCCTCGCTCCGTGTAAACTCTATTAAATAGGATTTAAACGCACAATAAAAAGCCTGCAAACATCGTTTGATGTCCACAGGCTCAAATTCGAGAGATTTGCCCTAATGCAGGGTCGTAAATTCCGGTTTCCGCTCTGCCGAGGCTATTCCGGCGTGAGATTCTTACGGTGACATTTCGGTAAATTACGGTGCCAAAAATTTGCCGTTCTCTCCTAACTATCTATTTTATAAGTGTTTTACCTCTTTTTACCTTACTGGAGTTTTGATACTGCCCCTTATAGTGAGATCATTCCATTCAACTTGGCATTGAGCCAAAATCCGAACAACATGAACAAAATTCCTGCAATCAGCACACAACAAGATGCTAGATCCGATGCATAGCTACTATCGGCAACGTAGCGACATAGATAGGTAGTCGTCACATTGGCAATTCCGGTACCGAGAAAGAGAAACCACCCCAATCCGATTTTCAGGCCTGCGATCTTCGGATCCGCACCAGCAGCCAACAATTTGCGGCGTTCGGTATAGAAGACAAGCAACCACGACAACACCGGAAGGACAAACAAAAGAGCCGCCGCAATCACGACCCACACCGGCAGATTCCATCTGCGGTACTCGGTTACGGCCAACGCAAGGCTGAGGAGGTACATCACCCCAACCTCCACAAAAAACAGCACTAAAAGAAAATCCAATTTTTCCATATTTGCAATTATTTATCACATTCGACAGCCGCAGCAATTAGAGCTAAAACTTTTTAGTAGTCAATAAATAATATTTTTTGCAAACATAATGTTTTTTAAGAAAAAAACAAAAACGACGAATTATTTTACCTAAAATCTATAAATTCAAACCCTTCGAAATCGTTTCGCACAAAGCGATGCAGTGGTGTACGGAGCATCACAACCGAGCGAACGGCAATACTCACCTGCTCTCCGTCGTAATCGTAGACGACTGAAAGGGGATTTTTCGTCGTCGTGGAGAGCGTTACGGTGATCGTACTACCGGCCGAAGCGTTTTTCACAGTCGGTGTCAGGCGAATCGAAGCCTCACCATTACGCTCGCTGATCAGAAACGAGGAGTATTCATCCCCGATAAAATCAAACGCATGTACCGGATTATTCAGCAGGTTGCGACTGGTGGGGTCGACCGGATTGACTGTCACTTCGCGCCGGCGTTTATCGACCTCGTAACGCACCTTACCATCGCAAAAGACCTCGGCATCGCCCAGCGTCAGATAATAAGATTCACCCTCAACGGCATAGCGTCCGGCCGTGGTGTGTTCTCCGGCCGTAACGACAAACGACACCTCATAGCCCTTCATCGCCCGAAAGTGTGCCGCCATCTGCGACAACAGCTCCTCAGCTCGATCCGCTGCAAAGGTTGCAGGGGCCGCCAACAGGGCGAACAACTGAAAAACAACCCAGATCTTCTTCATATTCATCATCCGTTTAAATAGACAAAACCGATTTATACGATTGAAAGAGCCTTCAAAAAGCTCCGACACTATTACGACAAACCCAGCTCTTGTAACTTCGCTTCAAGCGACATCGAATCGTGGTACAGAATTTCACGCGGTTTGGCTCCCATCTGCCGCCCAACGATACCCACACGCTCCATCTGTGTCATGATACGCCCCGCACGGTTGAATCCGACCTCGTAATTGCGTTGAATCATCGAGGTCGAGATCTGACCGTTTTGTACGGCATCACGCGCAATTTCCGCAAAGAGGGTGTCATACTTCTGCGGAGCAGCCTCCTCGCTACCCATACCAATCGCACTCCCCTCTCCGCCATCGGGCGTATAGTCGGGCAAGGCGTAAGCCGAAGTGTAACCCTGCTGGTGCGAGATGTAATCGACAATCCGCTCCACTTCGGGTGTATCGACCAATGCGCACTGAATACGGGTCAGTTCTCCATCCTTCGAGAAGAGCATATCACCACGACCAATCAACTGGTTGGCTCCGGGTTGGTCGATAATCGTGCGCGAGTCGATCATCTGCATCACGCGGAAGGCAATACGCGCTGGAAAATTGGCTTTGATACCTCCCGTGATAACCTTCACATCGGGTCGTTGGGTGGCGATAATCAGGTGGATACCAATCGCACGCGCCTTTTGAGCCAAACGCATCACCGGGCGTTCCACTTCACGCGTCATCATAATCAGATCGGCAAACTCGTCTACAACCACCACAATATAGGGTAAAAACCGGTGGCCGTTCATCGGATTGAGTCGGCGTGCCGTGAATTTTTCGTTATACTCCTTGATATTACGCGCACCGGCCTTACGGCAAAGTTCCAACCGGTTATCCATCTCCGTACAGAGTGAATTGAGCGCGTAGACAGCCTTCATCGGATCGGTAATAATCGCCTCATCTTCCGACTCCATCTTCGCCAAAAAGTGCTTTTCGATCTTTGAATAGAGGGAAAATTCGACCATTTTGGGGTCGATCATCACAAACTTCAATTGCGCCGGATGTTTGCGGTAGAGCAGCGAAGTGATGATCGCATTCAATCCCACCGACTTTCCTTGACCAGTCGCTCCGGCCACCAGCAAGTGAGGCATTTTAGCCAAATCGAAGACATAGTTTTCGTTCTGAATCGTGCGGCCGATAACTACCGGCAAATCGGCCTTAGACTCCTGAAAGCGCAACGAACGCACCGATGAATACATCGAAACGACCTGTTTGTCGCGGTTTGGAACTTCGATACCGATCGTTCCTTTTCCGGGAATGGGGGCAATGATACGAATACCCAACGCCTTCAAGCTCTGGGCAATGTCATTTTCAAGATTCTGAATCTTCGCAATCTTAACGCCCTGTGCCTGCACAATTTCATAGAGAGTCACCGTTGGGCCGACCGTAGCTTTAATCCGCTGGATCGGGATGCCAAAATTTTTGAGCGTATCCTCAATACGGGTCTTATTTTCGAAGATCTCCTCATCGCTCACCTCCGTGTCCGACATATAATCTTCGAGCAAGGTCACGGGCGGTTTACGGTAGTTGATCAGATCCTTCAACGGATCATAACTTTCGGTAGGAATGGAATCGGCATCGGCCAGCGCATCCTCGTGCGCATCGACCGTTACCACCACACCTTCGGCCGAAGAGTACGCCGGCAGCTCCTCGAAAGTGGGCATCGGAGCGGCGACATCCGGCTCAACGCTATTCGGCTGATCGGATTGTTGAACCGGCTCGACAGCATCCTCCGCAACCGATAATTCCGTAAATGGCGCATCGGGATCAGCCGCTACAACGTGCGGTTTGACCGGCGTCAACTCCACCAAACCACCACGTCCCATCACGACCCGTCCGGCCGAAGGCGAAAGGTCAACCTCGGTAAAAACTCCGTCGCCATCATCCGCGGTAACGATCGGTTCAACGGATTCGCCTCTATTGAGTGGTTGTCCATCGGGCGTAAGTTCGATAAAGGGTGAGTCGTTTTCGGTCACTTCATCGAGTGTACGTTCGGGAGCAAGCGGTTGTGCAACGGTTCGTTCGACATGCAAAGGAACCGACTTGGCAACTTCGGATTGGGGTTGCGACACCGGAGTAGCAGGCTGCGACTCGGCGGCAAGCGGGTTCTCCTCCAAAGGTTCGTCTTCGGGCAAATCACCGTGCGCAGGAACCACCTTTTGTTTGACGATTTCAACGATTTTCTCGCTCTTATCGACCATGACATTACCCGCTTTATTGACCCGATTGATAAAGTTTCGATTGATAAATACCCCCGTTAAAATCCAACTACCCAATAAGAGAATCAACGTTCCAACCGCACCAATGTGCATCCGCAACAGGGCTGCCATCTCGATACCGAAGGCTCCCCCCCACCCCGTAGAGCTACACAGGCTCCAACGTTCGGCGAAGAGAAATCCGAGCGTCAATGAGCCGAGAATCATGATGAACGTCAGGGAAAGAATCGAATGGTTGAACAGCAATGCACGTTGACGAATAATGCGCACACCGATCAAAACCAGCATCACGGGAATCAGAATGCCGAAGACACCAAACGACAGATCGACCAACCATCGACCAAGGCGCGCACCGGCCCACCCGCAAAGGTTTTCGGGTTCGATACCCAACGTGGCACGCACATCGGGTGATGCAAGCAGACCGCTCTGATCGGCGGCCCAACTGAAAAACGAAAAAAGGAGGGATGCCGAAGCGAAAAGACCGATAAAAAGCAGCAACAAACCGCCAATCCAGCGGGCGCTGTCGCTATTGGTTCGTTCGACGGTTGGTCGTCCGTTTGAGGGTGCCGTTTTATTCTTGGGTGTCATTTTACCGAACGCATAATAATAGAGAGCGAAGGTACGAAATATTCAGGAAATGAAAAATTTTAAATCGAAAATTAAAAATGATCGTTCGATACGATATTTCGACAAATTACTTTCAACAAACAGGCAATCAGTAAATAATATCGCCAATTTACAGGTTGAATTGTCCTTGCGTAACCCGTTTCGATTATAATTGGGTAAGGCTTAACTTCTCTACCAACTTTTGCCGGTACTCCTCATCGGCAAAGGTTTCGTAGCGGTATTCGGCGCGATGTCCGACCTCCGCACGCAAATTGTTCGCATCGAGTAGTTGCGCCACACGCCGCGCCACGGCAGGCGAAGGATCGACAATCGTCACTCCACGATCAGCCACAACCCGCTCCAAGACCGGAAGTAAGAAGGGGTAGTGAGTACATCCCAAGACGATCT
Organism: uncultured Alistipes sp.; assembly: GCA_964404645.1. Classification (GTDB taxonomy): domain Bacteria; phylum Bacteroidota; class Bacteroidia; order Bacteroidales; family Rikenellaceae; genus Alistipes. The sequence continues at coordinate 15,213 of CAYOKU010000035.1, read as the reverse complement.
GATCTGCCCCTTTATCCAGCATCTCGGCAACGGCCTCGCGCACGCAGGCTTCGGCTTCGGGGGTATTTTCGCGATTGGCCTCCACCAATTCAACGAAACCACGGCCAGCAGCCGCCACAACCTCGATTCCCGTGCCATATTTGGCCGCCGTGCGCCGAAAAAGATCGCCGTCAAGGCTCCGTTCGGTTGCCAGCACTCCAACCACGCCGCTACGTGTATGAAGACAAGCCGGTTTCACAGCCGGCTCCATACCGACAATCGGCATCGGAGCATATTTCGCACGCAGGAAGTCGATTGCCGCCGCCGTAGCCGTATTGCAGGCCACCACAACCATTTTGCAACCCAATCCGACCAAATAGGCAACAGCCTCATCGGCCAAACGCTGCACCTCCTCGCGCGGACGTGATCCATAGGGGCAGTTTTTTCCGTCACCGAGATAAATCAACGACTCTTCGGGCAACGCACGCATGATTTCGCGCATCACCGTCAGTCCGCCAAAACCGGAATCATAGACACCTATCGAACGAGAATCCAAAGTCGGTAAAATTAGAAAATGATGACGACATGCGACCATAGCATGGGATCACGCCGTCCTAATATCCACTATTTGCTACAACATCTCCGGCCCGCTATTCCGCAGAACCATCACCAGCAGTTCGACAAGCTCTTCATCGGTCTTGTCGCTACAATCGAACGTCCACGTTGCCTGGCTATAAAATTTTTCACGTTCAGCCATATCTCGCGCCATAAAATCGACCAATTCATCATCGGAAAGGTTGCGTAGACGAGGGCGTTTTGATCGTCCGTATGGGCTTAATCGACTGGCGATCTGCGTTGCCGAACGCTTTAAATAGATGGTAGATCCGACCGTATTCATCCGCTGCATATTGTCGCGCCAAGTTGGCAACCCACCGCCCGTAGAGACCACAACCGCATCTCCGCGGGCAATGATCTGTTCCAAAACTTCACGTTCAATGGTACGAAACTGCTCCTCCCCTTCGTATTGAAAAAGATCGGCGATCGTGGCTCCCTCACGCTCTTCAACACAATGATCGGTATCCGTAAACAGCATTCCGAGGCGACGCGCAATCTTACGCCCCAACGTACTTTTACCGCACCCCATATACCCAACCAAAAAGAGAGGTTTCATCAGCTAAAACAGATTAAGTTGTTCTGGATCAATATATTCTTCGGAATCGCCCTTCGCTCGTTCAATTTCAAACCCGACACTACCACTCGAAGAGGGACTCTCCACCCCGTCAATCTGGGTCATATCAGGCTCCACATCGGGCAGATCAATCGGCTCATCCTCCTCCTCTTCGGGTTCCGGAAGTTCGGGTTCGATGAAACGCAATGTTGCCACATCGTAGGTTGTCAGTCGTTTACCTTTGGCACGATGGCTCTTGATGCCGATAAACTCATCGACATCGACCAAATCTGCCGGACGCGAAGCATAAGCCCCTTTGTAGGTAATTTCAAGTTGTGCACCTCTGCGCTCGGTGATGCAGGTAAAATCAGACTGTCCCTCCTCATCGAGGAACGACTGCATCCTGTCGGACATCTCGGCCGTAAAACGTTTCATGTAGTAATAGCCCTGTTCACGATCGAAATAGCAGACACTATACACCCGATCGGAGCGGAAACGCGTAACCAACAACGTATCATCGGGGAAGTGCTGCGCAAGATCGTAATTGGTAATATAGTACTGATTCTTTGAGGTCCAGACAATCAGTTTGTCATCGCCCTTGAATTCGCCCAGTAACTTGCCGCGACCATCGGCATTCAAGCGGCGCACATCTTCGTCGAACCAGATATTTTGGCCACCCAGCGTCGAGGTCCCTCGCTCTTTGAGAACAATTTTATGAATCCCGTAACGCGAAAAAAGATTGCCTTGGCTTTGACGGCCCTTGATGGCAAGGGTCGAAAAATCGAGATCCACGATCACCTTTTTCAGACGCGGCCGCGGTTTAAAATAGACTTTCAACACCTCCGCTTCACCGTTCGGGTTGACCGACATGTAGAGAATCTCGCTCTTGGGCGTTCCCTTGGTAATATCGTACTCCTTATCACGCGTAATACCCTTGATCGCACAACGTTTAATCATCAATGCCCCGTTCTTACCATCGCGGTAGAGTACGTTATAGATCGTGCGCTCATCGTTGCGTTTGAAGACCCCGATGTAATAGATATTTTTGTCGAAAAAAGCCTTGTCGCTCACCTTCGTGATCACGTAGCGACCATCTTTAAGGAAGACAATCACATCGTCAATATCCGAACAGTCGCAGACGAAATCGGCATCCTTCATCGACTTGCCGATGCCAAAGAAGCCCTCCGCTTTATCGACATACAGTTTGGCGTTGGTCACCGCGACCTTCGTAGCTTCAATATTGTCGAATTCGCGCAGTTCGGTATGGCGTTCGCGACCCTTGCCGTACTTCTCGCGGATCCGTTCATAGTAGGCAACCGCATAGTCGGTCAGGTGGTCAAGATCGTGTTGCGTGGATTTGATATCCTCCTCGATCTGTTTGATTTCGTTGTCGGCCTTCTCGCTGTCGTAACGCGAGATGCGGATGAACTTCAACTCAGTCAACCGTTGCACATCGACCAACACCACCTCGCGGCGCAACAACTTTTTGAAGGGTTCCAACCCTTTATCTACGGCGGCGTAGGCCTCTTCGCGGGTTTTACACCCTTCGATAAGTTGGTAGAGTTTATTTTCGATGAAGATCCGTTCGAGGGATGCGGCGTGCCAAGCTCCGTTAAGTTCATCAAGCCGGATCTCCAATTCGCGTTTTAACAGGTATTTGGTATGCTCGGCCGAACGGCGCAAAATCTCACTGACACTCAGGAAATGGGGTTTCTCGTCCCAGATCACACACGAATTCGGAGCAATTGACACCTCGCAGTCGGTAAAGGCATAGAGCGCGTCAATGGTCTTGTCGGATGACTCATCGGGAGCCACCTGTATGATAATCTCAACCTTCTCGGCTGTATTATCATCGACTTTACGAATCTTGATTTTACCTTTATCGTTGGCCTTGATGATCGAATCTTTGATCGACTCGGTGGTCGTGGTATAAGGGATTTCGGTGATGGAGAGCGTTCGTTTGTCGATCTTTGAGATCTTGGCGCGCACCTTCACCGCACCACCGCGGAGTCCATCGTTGTAACGACTCACATCGGCCATGCCACCTGTCGGGAAGTCGGGATAGAGTTGAAACTCCTCGCCACGCAAGTGAGCAATACAAGCATTGATGAGTTCGACAAAGTTGTGCGGCAGAATCTTCGATGCCAGACCCACAGCAATACCATCCGAACCCTGAGCCAGCAACAGCGGAAATTTGATCGGCAGAGTCACCGGCTCCTCGTTGCGACCATCGTAGGAGCGCATCCACTCGGTAGTCTTCTTATTGAAGACCACATCGAGTGCAAATTTGGAGAGGCGCGCCTCGATATAACGTCCGGCCGCAGCATCATCTCCCGTAAGAATATTCCCCCAGTTCCCCTGACAATCAATCAGCATCTCTTTCTGCCCCAACTGCACGAGTGCATCTTTGATCGAGGCATCGCCGTGAGGGTGATACTGCATAGTCTGACCAACGATATTGGCCACCTTGTTGTAACGGCCGTCATCGACACACTTCATCGCGTGCAAAATACGACGTTGCACAGGTTTCAGACCATCTTCGACATGCGGCACGGCACGTTCGAGGATCACATACGAGGCGTAATCCAGAAACCAGTTTTTGTACATCCCTGTGAGTTTGCGCACGCCACCGTCATCGCTGGTCAGCCGGTCATATTTTCCGGCCTTGACAGGAACTTCATCCACAGGCAAATCGTCCGCGGAGGGGGTTCCGATTGGCTCATCGGTCGAGCGTTCTTCGGGATCTATCGTATTTTTTTCTTCTGACATATTTTTCGAATTATTCGTGGATAGTAAAACAATACCCTACCCGCATTCATCGCTTTCTGAATGATTTGTTACGCGTTAATAGCAAGATCGGCCTCAATCAAGTCCTCCTCGACACGCAAGTTACCGATGATGAAACCTTGTCGTTCAAAGGTATTTTTTCCCATGTAAAATTCCAGCAGGTCGTGGATCGGGTCGTCTTTGGTGATGCGCACCTTGTCGAGTCGCATCTCCTCGCCAATGAAACCACTGAATTCATCGGGTGAGATCTCGCCCAGACCTTTGAATCGGGTGATCTCGGCATTCACTCCACAACGCGCCACGGCACGTTGTCGCTCCTCTTCGGAGTAGCAATAGTGAGTCTCCTTTTTGTTACGCACCCGAAAAAGCGGAGTTTGAAGGATGTAGAGGTGTCCCTGACGAATCACATCGGGGAAGAATTGGAGAAAAAAGGTCGTGATAAGCAGTCGAATGTGCATACCATCGACATCGGCATCGGTCGCAATAACCACCTTCTCATAGCGCAGGTTATCCATATCCTCCTCAATATTGAGAGCAGCCTGCAAGAGATTAAACTCCTCGTTCTCATACACGACTTTTTTGGTCAAACCGTAGCAGTTGAGTGGTTTACCGCGCAACGAGAAGACCGCCTGCGTGCGCACATCGCGACTTTTGGTGATCGAGCCCGAAGCTGAATTACCCTCCGTGATAAAGATCATCGACCGATCGGCCAATTCACTTTTATCGGTACGATGAACCTTACAATCCCGCAATTTTTTGTTATTGAGCGACACTTTCTTGGCGGTTTCGCGTGCTTTTTTCTGGATACCCGAAATCGCTTTGCGCTCCTTTTCGTTCTCTACGATCTTCCGTTGGAGAATCTGTGCCGTTTCGGCATGTTTGTGGAGGTAATCATCGAGGTGCTTGCCCAAAAAATCGACTACGAAATTACGCATTGATATACCGGGTTCGATCTCTTTCGATCCTAATTTGATCTTAGTCTGCGACTCGAAAACCGGATCGTTGACCTTGACCGATATGGCAGCCGTAATCGAGGTTCGAATATCCGATGGGTCGTAATCTTTACGATAGAACTCTTTGATTGTCTTGGCAATCGCCTCACGAAATGCCGCCTGATGCGTACCACCCTGCGAGGTGTACTGCCCATTGACAAACGAGAAATAGCTCTCGCCATAACCCGTACCGTGGGTAATAGCCACCTCAATATCATCACCCGAGAGATGAATCGGCTGATAGAGCGGATCTTCGGTCATATTCTCATTCAGCAGATCGAGCAGGCCATTTTTCGAGATATAGCTGTTGCCATTGAAAACGAAGGTCAAGCCGAGATTCAGGTAGGTGTAATTACGAACCATCTGTTCGACATACTCCATATTGTAGGAATATTCGCCGAAAACTTCGGTATCGACCCGAAACGAGATCATCGTACCGTTTTTCTCCTGCACACCACTCTCCCAGCGGTCGCTCTGCTCCAATCCATGCGCAAAACAGACCGTACGCGCCTCACCGTCACGCACCGAACGAGCCGTAAATTCGCTCGACAACATGTTGACTGCTTTGACACCCACACCATTCAAACCAACCGTCTTCTTGAAAGCCGAACCACCGTACTTACCGCCCGTATTCATCTCGCTGACGGCAGCCGACAGTGATTTGAGCGGAATACCACGGCCATAGTCACGCACCGTGACCAGATTGTCGACAATCGAAATGTCGATCTGACGACCGGCCCCCATGATAAATTCATCGACCGAGTTATCGACCACCTCCTTGATCAGCACATAGATGCCATCATCGGACTGCGTACCATCGCCCAATTTTCCGATGTACATACCCGGACGCAAACGGATGTGTTCGCGCGGGGAGAGCGTCACAATCGCATCGTCGCCGTAAGTTGTTGTATTATTGAGTAAATCAGACATATTCTTTGGGGTTAAAATGAAAATGAAGTGTCCTACTTTTTCATTTTTTCGTTTCTTAATTCCGCCAATGCATCACACATTTGGTCATGTACTCGTTCCATCAATTCGTGGATCTCAAACGCTGCGACATCAGCCGTGGAGATTGGCTGCAACACTTTGATTGTAATGCTATTGTGCCAATTAAAGAGTTTATTTTTATGAATCAGCGTATTGGTTCCTGTCAAAACCACCGGCAAGATCTCTACACCGGCCTCCTTGGCCAACGTAAATGCCCCGGCCTTAAATCGGTGAATTTCACCATCCTTGGAGCGCGTGCCTTCGGGAAAAACAGCAATCGAAGCCCCACGCGAAATCCACATTTTACCGTCACGCACCATCTGGTCAAGTGCCTCGGTGGCGCGTCCGCGATTGATGCAGATGTCGCCATGCAGCAGCAAATATTGACCAAAAAAGGGCGTCTTGAACACCTCACGTTTAGAAACCCAGCGATAGTTGAGCGGCAAGTAGTAAAGCGTTGGGATGTCAATCACGCTGCTGTGGTTTAAAACGATGACATATTGTTTTTTCGGATCGACCCATTCGCGACCGATCAGTTTCTGTCGCCAAAAGGGCGGAACGAAAAAGAAAACACGCACCATGATACGCGAAAGCTCATGAACCGTGCGACGCCCCTTATCAAACGGCCAGCACACTACTAACGCAATGGCTGACAGGATCATAAAGGTTGTACACAATACCACCAAAAAGAGATAAAAAAGCACGCTAAACATAGAAACAGTCGTTTTTCGGGACATTTATTCAATTTGCAAAAATAGCATTTTTTTTCGGGTTTTCATAATTTTTTCGCCAACCGTTTTTTTATTGACACTGATCTTCTATGCTCGTTATTATATATTGTATCAAAAATTTCCAATAAAATTATAGTACTATGTGATACAAAGTATAATTATTTTTACATATCTTTGCGCTATCAAATAAAATGTGTCGCAGATTATAATTAAAACATCAATAGTATGAAACGAATTGTACTCTTCATTATCGGCCTTGCCCTCTCGCTGATGCAGGCCAATGCTGCCCGTATAATGCCCGCAACGGGACGGGTGGTCGATCAATCAGGTCAGGCCATCGAATATGCAACGGTGGTTCTTCTCAAAGGGTCGCAGCAGGTGGTAGGCATGGCAACCGATGTAGAGGGGCGTTTTGAGTTGAAGGTTCCGGTTGGCGAATACACCCTCTCGGTGCAATACTTGGGATTCGACCCCTTGCAACAGCAGATCAAAGTAGAACAAGCGAATGATTTGGGCGATATCGTCTTGAAAAATGCAGCGACCCAGATCGAGAGCGTTGTGGTCAAAGCGCAACTGATCCGCCGCGAAGCCGACCGATTTGTGGTCGATGTGGCCAACGCTCCGGCAGCAATTGGCAAAGACGGCATGGAGTTGTTGGAACGTGCCCCGGGAGTCTGGTTGGAAAACGACAAGATCTCGATCAATGGAAAAACGGGTTCGAAGGTGATGATTAACGATCGCGAATTGAAAATGGAGGCTTCACAGGTGGTCAATTACCTGAAAACACTACGTGCCGAGGAGATTCAGAAGATCGAAGTAATCCCCTCGACAGGCGCAGATTACGATGCAAATTCAGCCGGAGGTGTCATTAAGATCACCCTTAAAAAACGGCGCGAAAACGGGTTGGACGGCTCCCTCTCGATGCGTACTTCGCAAAGCGAAATCGTGCACCAATACAACCCCGCGGGCAACATCAACATTCACTCCGGCAAACTCGACCTCTACGCCTCGGCATGGGGCTACATGGGCACTCAGAACAATATTTTGGACGAAAAAACCCGATATATGAATTCGAATGCCGCATTGTACGCCCACTCAACCATGGACAATCGTTCGAAGAACTACGGAGGCTCGGCCGGAGCCATCTACGCATTGAATCCGCATCATAGCATCGGCGGCGAAATAAATTTCTGGCACAACAACGAACCGGCAGATAACATCTCTTATACCGATATAAAAATGGGAAATGTCAACACGCATACCGACAGTCGCTACCTCAGTACAGACCGGCGCAACAACTATACGGCCACGTTCAACTACATCTGGAAGATCGACTCATTAGGTTCGACTTTCAAATTGCTGGCCGACTACACCCGCCAACACTCCAACGCCGACAACGACAACACAAGCCGCATCACCATCCCGTCGGCAACGCCACTGGACTCCCTCTACCGTGATCACTCATCGGCTCTCTACAACATCATAACAGCAACGCTCGCCTTGGAGAAGAACTTCACAACAAAATGGTCGCTCAAAGCAGGAGCAAAATACACCAACAACGATATGCACAACGAAGCTCGCTACGAATACCAAAAAGGTTCGGCTTGGGTAGATAACGAGCCTCTGAATTTTACGATCAACTACATCGAACACATCGCCGCCGCATACGGCATCCTCTCGGCCAAACTCAACCGTTGGAATCTGGTGGCCGGTCTGCGTGGCGAGTACACACACACATATGGCAAGGGCGGATCAATCAGCCAGAGCTATCTGAGTCTATTTCCGAATGTCAACCTCTCCTACTCGCTCAAAAAAGATGGTTCTTACTCACTCATTACACAGTATGCCCGCACGATCGAACGCCCCAATTTTTGGAGTTTAAATCCGCAACGCATGCAGCTCTCGGACTACACCTACCAGATCGGAAACCCCAACCTTGCGCCGGCATTCAAACAAGATTTGAGTTTGACACTCGCCTTGAAATATAAGTACACGCTGACAGCAGGCATGGTTTTTCAGAAGGATGAAATCAACCAAACGATGCGTCCCGATGCCGACGACCCCAATCGATTGCAACTTGCATGGGTCAACTACGACCGAACGACCAATTATTACCTAACGGCAAACCTCCCCTTCCAGCTCTTCAAATGGTGGCAGATAAATGCCAACCTGACCTACTTGCGAGTGGGGCAACGGTTGGAGGAACACGGCAAGCAGGAGAATTTCAGCAGCTATTTCGTCAACACCTCCACCTCGTTTACACTGCCGGCGAAGTTCTACATCGACCTCTCCTACCGCTACCAGAGCAAATACACATTGGGGAATATCTGGATTGAACCGATGCACGCGCTGCACACCACTTTAAAGAAACAGTTCGGCGAACATTTCACCGCCACCTTTACCGTTCGCAACCTCTTCGATCAGGGACAGACGGTCGGAGCACGCGGAGACGGATTTGTGCGCAAGGTAGCCATGAAACAATCGTGGTCCAATCGCACCTATCAGATTGGGATAACCTACAATTTCAAATCGGGCAAGGCCTTCAATCGTAAAACCATCGAAGCCGGTTCGGCCGATGAGAAGGGGCGACTCTGATCCAAGGGCTCGGCACAGTAATTGCTGCGCCACACACAGATCAAAAAATGTGTGTTATGCAGCAATTTACGTATTTAGCGGAGATCTTCGTATGGGGTGGCATCGCCTCGGCAACCATAATCGCAATTGACCTCTGGTCGTGCCGACAGCCGATGAAGATCATGAATCCAGTCTGGATTTTAACGGGATTATGGGCGAGCTTTTTCGGTTTGATTGCCTACTATTGGTTCGGTCGATCACCACAATGCGGAGTCGAAGAACAATCCGATGCGATGCCGCAGATGCACCCACACACACCGAAAATGGCGATGGAAGAGATGAAAGTACCGGGGATGCAGATGACTGAGATGGAGATGGGAAGCGATATGGAGGAGATGTCGATGAAGATGCCGCCACGTCCCTACTGGCAGCGCGTTACGCTTTCGACCCTCCACTGCGGCGGAGGGTGCACGCTGGCCGATCTGGTGGGAGAGTGGTTTCTCTATTTCGTTCCGATCGCAATCGGAGGCAGTCTGATTGCAGGAGCGTGGGTGATCGACTACCTGCTGGCACTGGGCATCGGTATCGGGTTTCAGTACGCGGCTATACGCGGTATGGAGCACCACATCTCTCGCCGCAAAGCCTTACAACGCGCCGCAAAGGCCGATATACTCTCACTCACAAGTTGGCAGATAGGAATGTATGGGTGGATGGCCATCGTGATCTTCGCAATCAACGATGGGCAGACACTTCCACGTACCTCCTACCAATTTTGGTTTATGATGCAGATCGCTATGGCCTTCGGTTTTCTATGTGCCGTGCCTATAAATATACTGCTGATTCGTTTGGGAATAAAGCAAGGCATGTAACAACTCTTACCGAACACGCCGCACTCGCAGATGCAGATGCGGCAGACGGAGCGACTTTCCGACAATCAGCAGGGTCACCGCCACCAACACCAAAGCCACACCGGCCACAATTCTCGGCGTGAGTTGTTCACCAAAGACCAACACGCCAAAGAAGAGAGCCGTCACAGGTTCCAACGCACCCAGAATAGCGGTGGGGGTAGAACCCACGCGCCGGATCGCGCCGGCCAGCGTTTCGAGTGAAATGATGGTGGGGAAAAGAACTAATGCCGCCACGTTGACCCACAACGCCGGCGAAGGAACCATCTGTAAATCAACTCCGCCACGCAATCGAACTACATATACGACAAATCCGAAAAGCAGCGCATAGAAGGTCAGTTTCTCGGTCGGCATCTCGCGCAACGCCGAACGGTTGACACCAACGATATAGACGGCGTAACACAGCGCGGAGAGAAAGACCAGCATCACACCTGTCAGATTCAGGGTTTGCCCGCCGCTGGTTTTATAGAGCAGCAAGATACCGGCAAAAGATAAGGCGATCGACACAACGGTCGTCGGAGTCACCTTTTCGTGGAACTTCACCGCCATAATCACGGCAACAAAGACCGGATAGAGAAAAAGTATGGTCGAGGCGATACCCGCATCCATGTAGTTATAGCTGGCAAAAAGAGTCAGCGATGAGAACGAAAACAGCAACCCCATCACCGCCAGCGGAAGCAACTCACTACGCCGCACACGAAACGACTGCCGGTGCAAACGCATCAATCCGCCCATTAAGACAACGGCCAGCAGATAGCGGTAAAACAGCACCGAATCCGTTCCCATACCGGCGCGGTAAAGCGGCAGCGTAAAGAGCGGATTCAGTCCATAGCTGGCAGCAGCAATCGCCCCAAGAAGATATCCTTGGGTTTTAACACTCGCCATTCCTTAGAAATTTACCTGCGGTGCGTTTTCCGAACCTTCTGCCCCTTCGAAATAGGATTTTTGCTCAAAGCCGCAGATCGAGGCGACCAGATTGGCCGGAAAACGGCGAACAGCCATGTTGTAGCTCTTTGCGGTTTCGTTGAAATCCTTCCGCGACACAGCAATCCGATTCTCGGTTCCCTCCAATTGCGCCTGCAATTCCAAAAAATTCTGATTGGCTTTCAGATCGGGATAGCTCTCCGACACCGCTATCAAACGCCCCAAAGCTGACCCTACGGCCGACTGAGCTGTTTGAAATTCTGCCAATTTTTCGGGTGTCAGATCATCCGAAGAGAGGTTGATTGAGGTGGCACGTGTGCGAGCCTCGGTCACCTCGTTGAGTGTCTGTGTTTCGTGCTGAGCATAGCCTTTGACCGTATTGACCAAATTGGGAATCAGGTCAGAACGACGTTGATACTGTGTTTCAACATTAGCCCATGCCGTTTTTACACCCTCCTCCTTATTGACAAATCCGTTGTAAGTGGTGTAGAAAAAAATCGCAAATACAGCCACGACCCCTAAAATAATTAACGTCTGTTTTTTCATAACTATCTCTTTTTTTTAATTTCATTTACCATTTTGAGCCAGAGCCTCCGCCGCTGAACGAACCGCCGCCAAAACCACCGCCGCTTCCGATCGAACCGCCGCCAATTCCACCACCGATGATTGTTCCGCCGCCAATTCCACCACCGAAATTATCATCGCGCATATTTTTCTCCTGTCGCTTAACCACCTCTCCGCATTTGGAGCAGACATAGGTATATTCAACCAACCGATAGCTCGGTGTCACGCACAACTCTTCCCGATTTTGCTGGTGTAACGTCAGGCCATGGCACTTCGGGCAACGACGCCGCGCATAGTAAACCAACAAAATAACTCCGAGCGGCACAACCACAAAACCCATAATGATGAGGAACACCATCCACGACGGAAGCTCGCTGTCGGCTCCCGTATTCAAGTCGACCTCTCCGCCCGAAAGGATCTGCGCCGTAGCCGTCACTCCGTCCACCATCCCGCGATCGTAATCGTCTACTCGAAACGAGGGGAGCATGTAACGCATCTGAATCCGTTTACAGAGCGCATCGGGCAAAATACCTTCCAATCCGTCGCCCGTCACAAACCGAATCTCATGTCGCTCTTTCACCAGCAGAATGCCAAGACCATTGCTACTCGTCGAAGAGCCGACACCCCACGAGCGAAACAGCTCAATGGCAAACGAAAAGGGATCGCCCCCCTCCACATCGTCCACCGCAACCACAGCCACCTGTGCCAAACCACCTTCGCGCAGAGCTCCGCATAGCGAGTCAATCTGCGCCACAGCCCCAGCCGACAGAATCCCATCGGGGTTTGATACATAGCGCATACGATTGTATTTCTGAACATTAGGTATCTCATCGACACGATAACTCTTCGCATCAACATGCATCGCTGCCGTAAGCAGCATAAAAAACAACAGAATTCGTTTCATATTCATCGGCAAAAATAGCAAAAAAATCACGATTCAAACAACTTCCGCACACTATTCACAAGCAAACGAAGATCGAGATAAAAAATTATGATTTATGAATGGCGAATTTTGAAAATTCACTATCTTTGCCCTATGTCTATTGTACGCAATACCGAAAGCGATCTCGAATTCGAGAATAAAATCCGGCCGCAGGAGCTTGTAACCTTCTCCGGACAGGATAAAATTGTCGAAAATCTTCGCATATTCATCCAAGCAGCTCTCATGCGCGGGGACTCACTCGACCATGTGCTGTTGCACGGCCCTCCCGGTTTGGGTAAAACCACTCTCGCCAACATCATCGCCAACGAAATGGGCGCGCAACTGCGTGTCACATCGGGGCCTGTGTTGGACAAGCCGGGCGATCTGGCCGGATTGCTGACCAATCTCAATGCAGGGGATGTGCTCTTTATTGATGAAATCCACCGTCTGAGCCCCATTGTCGAGGAGTATCTCTACTCGGCCATGGAAGATTATAAGATCGACATCGTACTCGACAAAGGGCCTTCGGCTCGTTCGATCCAGATCGAATTAGCCCCCTTTACACTAATCGGAGCCACCACCCGCAGCGGTCTGTTGACCTCGCCGCTCCGTGCCCGTTTCGGCATTCAGTGCCATTTGGAGTATTACGATGCCCCCGTATTAGCGGGAATCGTCAAACGATCGGCCCGAATTCTCAATGTACCGATTGACGATGATGCCGCCACAGAAGTCGCATTGCGTTCACGCGGAACACCCCGTATCGCCAATGCACTTCTACGCCGTGTGCGCGACTTTGCAATGGTCAAGGGCGAAGGACACATCGATTTGAAGATCACACGTTTCGCACTCACAGCTTTGAACATCGACTCGCGCGGATTAGACCGCATGGACCACAAAGTCCTATGTACAATCATCGAAAAGTTCAAGGGAGGCCCCGTTGGGTTAAATACCATCGCTACGGCGGTCGGAGAGGATGCCGGCACGATTGAGGAGGTCTATGAACCATTCCTGATCAAAGAGGGCTTTCTCAAACGCACGCCTCGCGGTCGCGAAGCTACGGAGCTGGCACTACGGCATCTCGGATTTAACCCGCAGAGCCGTGATGAGAGTACGCTTTTCTGACAAAACGCAAACCCTAAACCCTCAAGAGATAGACCTTATGGCCCACCTTCATCGCCCGTTTTTGTCCGCAATCGCTCTTCTACTATGTAGCTGCTCCCCAAAGATCTACACGCAGATCCAAAATCCACACACACCGCGTGAGACTCATGCCGAGGTAATTGTATATGATCTCAACACACAAACGCCCCCCTCTGCCCAGTTTTTGGGAGGTGTAGCCATTAAAGATTCGGGATTTTCAACCCATTGCAACTACGACCAAGTCCTCAATCTGGCAAAGGTTGAAACGAACAAGGCGGGAGGCAATGCGCTGCACATCACATGGTGGAAACGTCCCTCTTTCTGGGGCAGTTCATGTCATCAGATCTCTGGCGAAATAGTACTGATCCCCGATTCGCTCTACCTGCAACTCTGCTCGTCACCAGACGGTTCGCACCCGACAACCATGCATGCCAATGACAGTAGCATGGCCAATCTTGCAGAACGCCCCTCGCCCCGAACCTCAAACCCGCGACGCAGTCGCCACCATTTTTATGTTGAAGCTGGTTATAGTTTCATATACAGCAAGTGGGACAACGAAATGTCGCTCGAAAAAGATCCTCGTCACGGGTTGAACACAACGAGCGGATATCAGATTCTATCCCAATCGGGATTCGGCGGAGGCGTTCGCTATTCGGGTTATTTCTCCTCATCGCCTTTTAGCTACCAGAAAGAGATGTATCACATGCAGGTACTCTACTTTGCCCCCGAATTTGCGATGCAACATCAGTTCGGCAAGTGGAATCTACATGAAAGCATCGGTATCGGGTATGCCATCTACCGAGAACAGATGGGCAACCAATCGGGATCAGTCGGCGGACTGGGAACTCATCTGTGTGTTGGGGTCAACTACTGCATCCACCCCAATATTGCGCTGGGGTTGTCGATCGGTAATTACGCCACCCGATTCTTTTCGCTCGACAAGATCATCGGCGAACATTTTAATTCATCCGAAACCAAGGCCGGCATCAATCGCATCGCAATAAGTGCCGGAGTTTACTTTCATTTTTAACACGAAGGCGCAATAATTGCAGATCCAAAAACGTTGTTGTAAAATTGAAGTACCGATCCTATGAAAAATAACAAATCACTCGACGAGGCGGCTCTCGAATACCATAGCCAAGGGCATCCGGGCAAGATTGGCATCGTGCCGACCAAGCCGTACCAAACACAATATGATCTGGCTTTGGCCTACTCACCGGGGGTTGCCGCCCCTTCTCGCGCCATTGCCAATACCCCCGATGATGTCTACCGCTACACCGGCAAAGGCAATTTAGTCGCCGTCATTTCGAATGGTACGGCAGTCTTGGGACTGGGCAACATCGGCGCACTTGCATCGAAACCTGTCATGGAGGGCAAGTGCATGTTATTCAAAACATTTAGTGGGCTCGATGCTTTTGACATTGAGATCGATTCGACCGATGTCGAAACATTTATCCGCACGGTGAAGGCCATCGCTCCAACCTTCGGAGGGATCAACCTCGAAGATATCAAAGCACCCGAATGCTTCGAAATCGACCGC
>CAYOKU010000034.1:7042-26008 GCA_964404645.1 uncultured Alistipes sp. | reverse complement strand
TTTTTAATTTTCAGAATTGGCATAAAAGTAATATATTTACCTCGAATATCAAAACATCCACTTGAATTTTTCTTTTAATATAAGTATAGCATGACACTCATTAAATCCATATCGGGCATCCGCGGAACGATTGGCGGTGCTGCCGGAGAGAATTTGACGCCGATCGACGTCGTAAAATTCACAACCGCCTACGTGCGTCTGATTGCCGAACGCAACCACGGCAAAAAACTTACCATAGTAGTAGGCCGTGACGCACGAATTTCGGGCGAAATGGTGGATAATCTGGTCGAAGGTACACTGCTGGCGTGCGGCGCAGATGTGATTAATGTAGGCCTCTGTACAACTCCGGGTACGGAGATGGCAGTTATTACGCACAAAGCAGCCGGCGGCATCATCATCACTGCATCGCACAACCCGCGCCAATGGAATGCGCTCAAATTACTCAATGCTGACGGGGAATTCCTGTCCGATGCCGAGGGCAAACGAGTCTTGGCAATGGCCGAAGAGAGCTCCTATGACTATCCGGCCATTGATGCCATCGGACATGTGATTTTACGCGAAGATTACAATCCGGAACATATCCGTCGCGTATTGGCGTTGCCGCTGGTCGATGTTGACACGGTGCGCAAGCGGCGGTTTAAAGTTGTCATTGATGCGGTGAATTCGGTAGGAGGCTTGGTGATGCCTGCATTGCTGCGTGAATTGGGTTGTGAGGTTGTAGAACTAAACTGCGAGCCGACCGGTGAGTTTGCCCACAATCCCGAACCGCTTCCCGAAAATCTGACCGAAATATCGAAAGTGATCGTGCGCGAAAAGGCCGATTTGGGTATTGTGGTCGATCCCGATGTTGATCGTTTGGCCTTTGTTAACGAGGATGGCTCGATGTTTGTCGAAGAGTACACGTTGGTTGCTATAGCCGATTATATATTGTCTATAAAGAGCGGTAACACCGTGTCAAACCTCTCCTCATCTCGTGCATTACGTGATGTGACCGAAGGGCATGGAGGCAACTATTATGCATCGGCTGTCGGGGAGGTCAACGTTACTACGAAGATGAAAGAGGTTGGTGCTATTATCGGTGGCGAGGGCAACGGTGGAGTGATCTATCCCGAATTGCACTACGGGCGGGATGCGTTAGTGGGCACCGCTCTATTCTTGACGTGGCTGGCCAAAAAGCAGATGACGATGACGCAACTGCGCGCAACCTACCCCGCTTACTACGCCTCGAAGAATAAAATTGAGTTGACACCTGCTATTGATGTGGATAAAGTACTCGTAGAGATTAAATCACGTTATAGCAATGAGCGCGTGAACGATACGGATGGTGTAAAGATTGATTTTGCGGAAAATTGGGTTCATCTGCGAAAATCGAATACTGAGCCTATTATCCGAGTATATACCGAGGCGAAATCCATGCCGGAGGCCGATGCGTTGGCGCAGCGGTTTATTGGCGAGATACGACAAATATGTAAAATTTAAAATAAGCAAATTTAGGTTAGTATGAAGAAGATGAGAATAGGAAAGGTGGACATTAAAAATAAGGTGATGATCCTCGGTGCGGCACTCACGGCTCTTGCGGCCGCATGTGGCAGCAATACCACCAAACGGGCGGCGGATACTCCGCCATCGGCCTCAGACATGCACACCTCCGAGATGTCGATTAACTATCAAGGTACTTATAAAGGTGTGATTCCGGCAGCCGACTGTCCGGGAATAGAGATGACGCTCAAATTGGGAGCGGACGGTTCGTATGATCTGCACATGAAATATCTCGAAAGAGATGCCGATTTCAAGGCATCGGGAGAGTATGCTGTCGAAGGCAACTTGTTGACTTTGGAGGGTAGTACCCCCGGTTATTACAAGATTGAAGAGAACCGATTGCGATATCTTGATGCCGAGAAAAAGCCAATCGAAGGAGAGTTAGCCGAGCATTACATACTGAATAAAACAGACGAATAATGGAAAAAGTAAAACATTATATAAGTGAACATAAAGATCGCTTTATCAGCGAATTATTTGATCTGATACGCATCCCGTCAATCAGCGCGCAATCCGAACATAAATCGGATATGCAAAGATGTGCCGAGTGGTTGGCCGCAGCTTTGACAAAGGCGGGGGCCGATCGAGCCGAGGTGATGCCGACTCGAGGAAATCCGGTCGTTTACGCCGAGAAAATCATTGATC
Organism: uncultured Alistipes sp.; assembly: GCA_964404645.1. Taxonomy (GTDB): domain Bacteria; phylum Bacteroidota; class Bacteroidia; order Bacteroidales; family Rikenellaceae; genus Alistipes. The sequence continues at coordinate 23,824 of CAYOKU010000034.1, read as the reverse complement.
CGAAAGCGAAAACCGTATTGGTTTATGGCCATTACGATGTGATGCCGGTTGATCCGCGCAACGAATGGCACACCAATCCGTTCGAACCGATCATAAAAGAGGGGCGTATCTGGGGGCGTGGAGCTGATGATGATAAAGGGCAGCTATTTATGCATGCCAAAGCCTTTGAGGCGATGTGCGCCACAGGCTCGTTACCTTGCAATGTTAAATTTATGTTGGAGGGCGAAGAGGAGATCGGATCTGCATCGCTCTATGGATTTTGCGAAGAGCACAAAGAGTTGCTGAAAGCCGATATTATTCTGGTATCCGACACTTCGATGCTGTCAATGCAAACACCCTCTATTACATGTGGTTTGCGCGGTTTGGCTTACATGGAAGTTGAAGTAACAGGCCCTAATAAAGATCTCCATTCGGGGCTATTCGGTGGCGCGGTCGCCAATCCGGCTAACGTGCTGACGCGGTTGGTGGCACAACTGGTTGATGCAGACGGACGTATTACGATCCCCGGTTTTTATGACGATGTGCGCAACTTGACAGAAACAGAGCGCACGGCATTCAACCAAGCCCCGTTTGATCTCAATGAATACAAAAAATCCTTGAATATTGCGGCTGTCGAGGGTGAGAAGGGCTATACAACGTTGGAGCGCACCGGCACTCGTCCCTCCTTGGATGTAAACGGCATTTGGGGCGGATATACCGAAGAGGGTACGAAGACGGTTATTCCGTCGAAAGCATCGGCTAAAATTTCGATGCGACTGGTTCCGAACCAAGACTATCGCAAAATCAGTCAGTTATTCGAAAAGTATTTTCATGAAATTGCACCGGAAAGTGTGTCGGTCGTCGTAAAATCGCTGCATGGTGGCATGCCTTATGTCGCTCCGACCGATATGCCGGCCTATAAAGCTGCCGAAAAGGCGATTGAAACGACATTTGGCAAAAAACCGCTTCCGTTCTATTCGGGCGGATCTATTCCGATCATCAGTGGGTTCGAATCCATTCTGGGGATTAAGTCTTTACTTCTTGGATTTGGTCTCGCAGAAGATGCAATACACTCTCCAAACGAAAGTTACGGATTGGATCAGTTTGAAAAAGGGTTGGAAACTATCCCGCTATTCTACAAATATTATGCGGAGCAATAGGTAAACAAAACGGAGTGGGTGGATGCAAAATCCGCCCATTTTTTGTTGAGTTTTTAAAATTTTTCTATATATTTGACGTTGGAAAATTTTAAAAATATGTGTGGAATAGTTGGATATGTTGGCAAGCGTGATGCTTGTCCGATTTTGGTAAAAGGGCTTCATCGCCTCGAATATCGCGGATATGACAGTGCAGGAGTGGCTCTGGTCAATGGTGACGGTGCACTTAACGTCTATAAGTGCAAAGGAAAGGTTTCGGATTTGGAACATTTTCTATCGGGAAAGGATCTGAACGGAACAATCGGAATTGCTCATACCCGTTGGGCAACGCACGGCGTGCCAAACGATGCAAATGCTCACCCGCACTATTCGGAGTCGGAGAATATCGCGCTTATTCACAATGGAATTATTGAGAACTACCGGGTTTTGCAGGATGCGCTGATTCAGAACGGTTATACGTTTCGCAGTAACACCGATTCGGAGGTCTTGGTCAATCTGATCGAATACATCCGTTCGACAAACAACTGTACGCTGCTCGAAGCTGTTCAACAAGCACTCAAACAGGTGATTGGAGCATATGCCATTGCCGTAATCGAGAAGGGAAATCATGATGAGATGATTGCGGCTCGTCAAAGTAGCCCGATGGTGGTCGGAATCGGAAAGGACGAATTTTTTCTCAGCTCCGATGCTGCATCAATCATCGAATATACACAGGAATTTGTCTATATCAACGATGGTGAGATCGCAGTCATCAACCGCAATGAACCGCTGAAAATAGTGACATTGGATAACCATGTCAGCAAAGTAGACATCAAAAAACTGCAACTCTCCATATCTCAACTGGAAAAAGGCGGTTACCCTCATTTCATGCTCAAAGAGATCTACGAGCAGCCCAAAACTATCATCGACTGCACCCGTGGACGCATAAATCCCGATACACTCGAAGTAAAACTTTCGGGGGTCATTGACCATCGCGATAAGTTTGTCGAAGCGCACCGCATTATCTTCGTGGCATGTGGTACATCGTGGCATGCTGCGCTGATCGGCAAATATTTGATCGAATCGTTCTGTCGCATCCCGACAGAGGTCGAATACGCCTCGGAGTTCCGTTACCGCAATCCGATTATCGGTCAAAACGACATTGTAATTGCTGTGTCACAATCGGGTGAGACGGCTGATACCCTCGCTGCCGTAGAATTGGCGCGTAAATCCGGAGCTTTCGTCTTCGGAATCTGCAATGTGGTCGGCTCCTCCATTGCACGCGCGACCGATTCGGGTGCATACATCCATGTGGGACCTGAGATTGGCGTGGCTTCGACCAAAGCTTTTACGGGACAGGTGACCGTTATGGCGATGCTGGCTTTGGCTGTGGGTCGCGAAAAAGGAACGATTTCAAACGATGATTACAATGAGGTGTCGCGTGGGCTGCTCTTATTGCCACAAATGCTCGAAGAGGAGTTGAAACAAGCTTCACAGATCGCCGATCTGGCCAAAATTTTCACCTATGCACACAACTTTATCTATCTGGGTCGTGGCTACAACTACCCGACTGCTATGGAGGGAGCCTTGAAATTGAAAGAGATCTCCTACATTCATGCCGAAGGCTACCCTGCTGCCGAGATGAAACACGGTGCTATTGCATTGATTGATGCCGAAATGCCAACTGTTGCCATTGCTACGCCCGACCATACATATGAAAAAACAGCCAGCAATATCGAGGAGATCAAAGCACGCGGCGGAAAAATTATTGCCGTAATTGCTCGCGAAGATGAACACGTGCGCCGGAGTGCCGACTATGTGATAGAGGTGCCTGTAATTGCCGAATGCCTGATGCCGATCGTGGTGTCGGTTCCCTTGCAGTTATTAGCCTATTACATCGCCATCTATAAAGGTCGCAATGTAGACCAGCCGCGTAATCTCGCCAAATCGGTGACGGTCGAATAAAATCAACCCTATGGGTAAAATCAAGAGTGCCGTTCCCTTTGCAGGAGCGGCACTTCTCTTTCGTTCTATCACTGAACATATGAATCGTGGCTAAAAACAGATTCTCCTCGTTTCTCAATCATCGTAACCGTTTGGTTTAGCTCGCCATGCAGCTGCGAAAATCAATGAACCGATCAAAGCTATGCCAATCAGCGTGCAAAGCGCAATACCCCAATTGGTGTGTTGAACGAGCATGCCTAATCCCCAGCCCGAAACAACGGTACTGCCATATCCAAATAGACCGCAAAACCCTCCTGCCGTGGCAGCTGCTCGTTTAGTGGCGATATTTGCTGCTGCAATACCAACCAATGCTTGTGGGCCATAGATAAAGAATCCGGCAGCCATCAGAATCAACAGCGCAACAGCAATTGGGGTATTTTCGTTCAATGTATAAAGGCCTGTCAAACATAGCGCCGTCATCAGCATGCAGATCACACATGTACGCGGAGCACGCCCACCGAAAAAACGATCGGTAGCCCACCCAGCGGCTAACATGCCGACAATACCGGCTATCTCAAATCCGGCGACACTCCATCCCGCGTGACTAATATCCATGTGGAGATGCTCTTTGAGCATCATCGGCCCCCAATCAAGTACGGTGAAGCGGACAATATAGACGAAAAAGTTACCCAAAGCAATAATCCAGATTGTCGGATTCAGAAACACTTTGCGACGCAAAAAAGCTTTATACTCGGCCGTTTCTTCGGCCTTACTCTTCGGCTTTGGTTCTTTTTGATTGCCACTCCGCAATTCGGGGAGTCCTACCGAAGAGGGCGTATCACGCACGAAAGCCCACACCACAGATGCACCCAATAGTGCAATGGTTGCCGGTAGCAGAAAACACCACCGCCAATGTTGCGAAAGGATCGACGATGCATCAAACCAATCGTTCCACTGCAAACTGACGATATAGCCGCAGAAGATAATTGCAAGTCCGGCCCCGATTGAGTGCGATGTATTCCAGATAGACATCTTGGTGGCTAACTGTTCGGGGGCAATCCAATGGGTCATCAGTCGCGTGCAGGGGGGAACTCCCATTCCTTGAAACCAGCCATTGAGAATCCAAAAGATGCCCAGAGCCAGCACCGATGAGCTGAATCCAAACAGCAGATTGCAAATCGCACAGAAAACAAGCCCCGTCACCAAAAAATAGCGAGCATTGCTGCGGTCGCCCCATATGCCATTAAAAAATTTGGAGAGACCGTATATTAATCCGTGCAGAGTCAGAAACAGGCCAAGGTCAGATTTCGAAATGCCCATCTCCTCGTTGAGATAAGGCATGGCAATACTTAAATTTTTACGTACAAAATAGAATAGCGCATAGCCAAAGATACACATGGCCATCGTGCGAAACTCCCAATATCTGAACTTTTTCACCTGTTCATGTGTCATGTCGGCATAGGCCGCATTGGTTTTGTATTGTGTCATTGGGTTTCTCTCTATTTGGTGCGGTGTGAACCTGCGATGGCGGCATCCTGCAATTGATGAATCTCCTTACGTGACCAACTTAACCCGATAAATTCAGAAGGATAATCGGTTTCGATAATGTCGGGTTCGGTCAATAGTTCACGCATATAGGCAACACGACGATCACGTTGGTTTTTGATTTTGTCGGAGGATCCTGTGATTGAAGTCATCGTCATAACTCCATTTTTATGCAACAAGTTATATACCTCTTGTTGCGAGGGATCAACGGCCAAACGGATATAAGCCATGATGTATCTCCACGGAATGGGAGAGGCATCGTATGCCTTATAGTGTTCCATTGAGCTGATCTCAACGCAAAACATTACATGACGAAGTCCTTTATTCCAATAGAACAACGCCTCATCAATTGAACGCACGCTCAACATGATGTTGTGATACATCGACCAATCTCCTCCGGGCAATAGTTGTGCAGCATAATATTCGAGACTGGCTCGTTTGACGGCTTCGCTGACCCCTTTTGTATTGATATATTTGTTGTCAAAATTGAAAACAACCTTATCTTTACCCCACTCCAACAGCTCTTTGAGTCGCGGTATTTTGTACGACGTTGGCGTTTTATCGCGATCGACAAGATTAAATTTGCGCAATTGGGCATAGGTGTAATCCGATACATTTCCCGTTCCGGTCGTAGTACGATCAATCGTCAAATCATGCATCAGCACCAAAACGCTATCCTTCGTAAAACTAAAATCTACCTCAAAGAAGGTAGGCATCAACGAGAGTGTTTTTTCACATGATTCGATACAATTTTCGGGATAGCCCGGCATCATGCCGCCACGGTGACCACTGATCAGAATATCACGATCGGGAGTGTAGGTGAAATAGGCCTGCAAATCTTCGATCGAACGAATCTTCACTCGATGCAGATCGGGTTGCAGTGCATATGCAGGAACATAGGCCGCTATTGCGGTAAAGATTGCCAGGAAGAAGGTTCGTATTTTTAGGTTTCTCATCATGATTTATTATAAGATTTGGGTTTCAACTTGGGTATAAGCATTGATAATTGGGGCGATGAGAGTGTCATTGATTGGTCGCTGAGCAACACGCGCAATTGTGGCGGCCACTCCATCGCGGACGATCATATCCTGCATTTCGACACTTTGCGGATCTTCTGGATTGTTGTAATGGAGCGCAGCACCGATTCCTAATAAAAGATTCGGTGTATTGATACCGTATTTCTGAGCTGTTACAGTCGGTTTTATCAGGCGATCCGTGGCTGAAAGTTTACGGAGGGGTTCACGTCCTACGCGCACAACATCATCATGCAGATAGGGATTGCGAAAGCGACCGATGATTTTATCGATGTAAGCAAAATGCGTATCGTGATCGAATCCGTAGTGGGCAATCAATCCGCAGCCGCTCTCCTGCATGGCAGCTTTGACAATAGCAAAGATCTCGTCATCGGCAATTGCCGCATCAATGGTTGAAAGTCCTTTCATTCGCCCCAAATAGGCTGTTATAGCGTGCCCCGTATTGAGCGTAAACAGTTTGCGTTCGATGTAAGCGATCAGATTGTCCGCTAAATTCATTCCGTTGATGACAGGAATTTCGCCAACAAATGCATTGCGTTCTACATTCCATTCGAAGAAACGCTCAACGACAACATCGACCGGATTTTCGCTTTTAACGGGCGGAACAATTCGGTCTACCGAGCAATCCGGAAAGCCCACATATTGGTTGCAGTAGCTTTGTTCTTCGGCTGATAGATGCTCAAAAATTGCACTCCGCAGTTGCGTTGTGGCTCGAATGCCATTTTCGCAGGCAATGACATTGAGCGGAGTCGTTAAACCAGCCATTTTACGAGCTTTGATTCCTGCGGCAATCGCTCCTGCAATGCGAGGTAAAATGGTCAATCCGACAGCAGTAGTAATTAGATCGGCTGCTGCAATTTGGCGAATTAGTTCATCGCTACGCGAATCGACAGCCGATATGTGGCTAATAGTCAACTCTTCGCAATTGACATCCATAATGCGTACTTTGTAGCTCTTATCATTGTTAAGTTTGTCGATAATTTGGGGGTTGACGTCGGCAAATACTACGTGATAACCGGCTTGTTCGAGCACGGCTCCGATAAAACCACGGCCAATATTGCCGGCTCCGAATTGAATAGCTGTTTTCATTGATTTTTTATAATTAGAAATGTCATATCAGTATGATTTTACGACCGAAAACGCTCTTGTTCGATCGTAACAATACACCATTCTTACTCCCAGAAAAGGCGAGTCAGATAACGATCTTTACCCAAAATGCAGTTGGTAAAAGCGACCTCCTCACCACGCCGGATATCAAGACGGAGTACCTCCCAGGGTTCGATGGTTTCCGAGTAGTCATAACTCTTGGGGCGTATTCGGAACCGAATATCCGATTTGTTTATAATTTCGAAAGCCCTTTTGTTTTTGTTGACTGTACGCACCTCGTGCACCTCGATTGCTCGATCAACTATCTGCTTGATGTACAATTCTTCGCCCATGAGATAGCCGTCAAAATAGGCCACGGCCCGACCTGCGAATAGCGCCGCGCGTATTGCTTCGGGAGTACGCGCGGTAGCAAATACAAGGGTCATCGGTCGTGTGCCACGTTGTTTATAGATACTGCCGCTCATGTAGTGAATGTCGGAGTTGGCAAAGGGGGCCAATCCATATTGGGAGCAATAGTCGAAAACTCGCGGATACGATTCGCGTTTGTTGAAAACCTCTACACCGCAGATTTTTTTGGCCGCAATAAGTTCTTTGTGTATCGGATAGATATCACTTTTTCCATCGGGATAACCCGGGTGATTCCAAATCAGGTAAGCACCTTGTTTACAGGCTGCCTCGACAGCCTCCAACTCATTATCGACAGCCAATTTTTCTGCATCGTTGATAAACAGTGCACAAATGTGCCCCAAGGGTTTCGCTCGTGTTATTTCTGCTCCGGCGATGACCGTCAGGCCTATCAAATCACCTCGTTCGCGTGCCAACTGATAAGGCTTATTGCGATCGCAAGTCATAAAATCGGCATATCGCCGTATCTCAATATGATCGGTGATTGCAATCGCATCAAGGCCATCGTTCCAAGCTTCATTGACTCGCCCTACCGGCCCGACCTGACCATCGGAAAAATCGGTATGTACATGAAAGTCACATTTTAAGGTGATGTAGTGGTCGATGTTGGGTATCGAGAGATAGTAGCGATTATTTTGGCGACTAATTGTTTCGAATTTGTAGACATCGTCGTTGTGGGTTTGAGCCGAAACAGGACGGGAAAGGCAGGCGGCAATCAGTAAAAAAAATGTTGTTTTTTTCATGAATCGTTTTGGGTTGTTTTATTATACATACATCTGATTTGGCAAAAGCACCCAAAAGGATAGGACGTTATTGCTAAAAAAAGCAAATAGATTGTGGTTTGGTTAATATTTTTTTAATTTTGCCACTGCTAATAATTATGGAACTCGCAACAATCATCTCTCAAATTCGCAAAGGCGATCGCACGGCATTCGACGAATTGTGTCGTCGGTATTATGCTATGCTGGTCTCCTATGCGCGTCTATTTCTCAAAGACGATTGGGCCGAAGATGTTGTGCAGGATGTCTTTTACAATGTATGGCAGCATCGCGAACGACTCGATGAAGCCAATTCGCTTTATAAATATTTGATGAAATCGGTCTATAACAGATCAATCAACTATTTGGATAAAATGCATCGAGCAGACGATTACCGCAGTTATTATCAAGAGCGGATTGCCGGTGTGGGTAGTTTCTACTACTCACCTGATAACAGTCCCATTATTCGTAAACTCTACTCCGATGATTTGCGTCAAAGTCTGAATGCAGCCATAGAATCCTTGCCGCCCAAATGCCGCGAGGTGTTTCGATTGAGCTATATCGAAGATAAGACGAATCGAGAAATTAGTGATTTATTAGGCATATCGCAGAGTACGGTAGAAAACCATATGTATACAGCACTCAAACAGTTGCGAAATAAATTATCGAAAGAGGAGCTTATTTTGCTACTTGCGTTTCTCGCCATGCGAGGATAAAACTCGAATTTTTATTAGGTGTTTTGTTTCAGGTGTCTGTATGTTATTACAAACACCTAAATTTTTATGGCTGTGGATCACCTTACCTACGACCTTATTTATCGGCATCTGCTTGGACAAACTTCCGAAGAGGAGGAGCATAATCTCTTTGTTTGGATCGAAGAACGCGAGGAGAACCGAAACTTCTATTTTGAGATCGCTGCGATTTGGAAGACTCACCGCACGCTTTCGAGCGATAAGTTGCAGCAACATTGCGAGGCGATGATTTGTCGATTGAATGCGCGCATTGATGCCGATGCAGAGATGCAAAAAACAGTTCGTACACGAAATATCCGCCGTTGGATGCGATCGGCGGTGGCTGTTGCAGCTATGATAGCCATAGTTACCGCACTCTGGATTGTACCATTCGAAGTTAACAATCAGGATCGGTTTATCTCCTACGTCAACATGACTCAGGAGGTGATGTCGCTAAAACTTGATGATGGTTCACAAGTTTGGATGCAACGCCAAACCAAGCTCGAATATGCCTACCATCCTAAAACCGGCGAACGCATTGTACGACTCGATGGCGAAGCCTATTTTAATGTATCGCGCGATACGCTTCACCCTTTTGTTGTTCAAACAGGAGCTCTCTTTGTTCGCGTTTTGGGAACTGAATTTAATGTACGAGCCTTCTCGTCTGATCCTCAAACCGAAGTGACCCTCGAAAGCGGGTCGGTGCGCCTACAAACACCCGAAGGAGCTAATCTCCTACGCCTACACCCCAACCAACGTGCGGTGTTCAATGCTGGAATTGATGATATTGAGGTTTCTGAAATAGATGCATCTAATTTTGTACTCGAACACTACGATCTGTTGTCGATGAAACACGCTACAATCAACGAGATCATCACCCACATCGAACAAGTTTACGGCTTCCGTCTTCGTGTCGCCAACCCCAATAGCACCAAACGTTATGACATCAACTTATTGCGGAGTAGTTCTCCCGATGAAGTTGTCGATTTGATACGGGCACTTACGGGAGAACCATGTGAAGTGATTTCAAAATAACAACCTGAAATTTTTTATACCTTTTAATCTTAAAACAAATGAAAAACTTTTCCATTTTCAAGATGGGACTGACGTTTCTCCTACTTTTATCGGGCATAGGGCTACGAGCTTTGGCTGCCGATAATACGATAGATGCGGCAGCTCCACAAAACTACGATGTCAGTTTGACCGTGAAGTCAGCCACCGTAGAATCTTTTACAAAGGCCTTTACCAAACAAACCGGTGTCGTATTCTCCTATGAATCGTCATTGGCTACTATGTCGTTGGGGGATGTGACGGTTGATCAGTCGGCAGCGTCGTTAGAACAAATCCTGCAATCGGTGTTCGGCAAGCGCGGATTCAAATACCAGATTGTGAATCGAGTTGTGGTATTGACCCCACCGGCCACCGAACCTCAAACTTCGAAAGAGAAACGAATAATCCGCGGTACGGTCAGCGATGAAAGCGGACAACCGATGATCGGCGCAACAGTCATCGTCAAAGGCTCAACGACACGAGGTACAACCACCGCAGCCGATGGTGGTTATTCGATCGCTGTCCAAGCCCACGAAACGCTTATCTTTGCATTTATGGGTTGTGTCGATCAAGAAATTCCCGTTGGCAATCGCTCAGTCATTAATACCACGCTCAAAGAGGATCAGCAGATGGTTGATGAGATTGTTGTAGTCGGTTACGGTACGCAAGCACGAAAAACTGTGACCGCAGCAATCACCAAATTTGATGGTAAAGCACTCGAAGGTAATCCTGTAAACTCGATTGGAGATGGTCTGAAAGGTCGTCTTGCAGGAGTGCGCGTAGCGACAGTCGATGCAACACCGGGAGCCGATCCAAAATTTCTTGTCCGTGGCGGCTCATCCATCAACCAATCGAACGATCCGATTATCCTTGTCGATGGTGTTCAGCGCGAAATGACCGGTTTAAATCCGAACGACATTGAGTCGATCTCCGTACTGAAAGATGCCGCATCGGCTGGTATTTACGGAGCACGAGCATCGAATGGCGTCGTACTGATTACCACCAAAAAAGGTTCGAAATACAAAGGTCCTCAAATTACTTTTGAAGGACAATGGGCACTCTCAACACCGGCTACAAAATTCGATCTGATGAATGCCAAGGATTACATAAAAACGATGCGACCGGCTATTGCAGAGGGTTATTGCGGTGGAGCAGATCCGATTACCGTACTCAACGGAGCCGAATCCGCCGGAACAGGAAACACATCGCCTACATCGCTTTGGACTACTCGATACTTGCAAAAAGGAGAGTCGTTGCCATCGGGTTATGGGTGGGTCGAAGATCCTATTAATCCGGGTAAAATAATCATCTTCAAAGATTCTGACCAACAAAGCCAATGGTTCGACAACTCTCTATGGCAGAATTATTATGTCGGGATTAACGGCGGCGGAGATAATATCCAATATGCCGCTTCGGCCGGTTATACCGATGATGGTGGTATTGGTATTGCTACTGGATTTTCTCGCTTTACATTCCACGGTAACACCGCGTTTCAAGTGACCAAACGTTTGAAGGCATCGACAACATTCGACTACTCCCAGATCGAACAACAGAGTTTCGAAAGTGCACCGCTGAATCTGCGTAACTCGGTGATCCGAGGACTTTCGGTACCCGCTACCCATCGTGATTGGTACGGAGACGATGCCGGAGCCGATTTATCGGGAAAACCGGTTCTCGGTGTCAACAATACGACCTTGCCGGCAGCCTATTACAACTATTACTACAAGGAAGGCGGTTCCACCGTCAAACGATCGAGCGTCAACCTGAATCTCGAATGGGAGATTATCGACGGGCTGCGATTGGTAGGTCAGTTTACGACCCATAATCGGCATACACGCAGCAACTTTTATGTAAAAAACAATCCCACAACCGGCGCAAACGTACGCCCGATGAAAGAGGGTTTTTCTGAGACGAACCGGGTTGATTTCCAAACCTACGCCAACTACAAAAAACTGTTTGGCAAACACAGTTTAGATTTGGTGGCTGGTTATGATTACATGAAAGACAAGGTCAATAGTTTCGATGTGCGAGTACAGGGAGCGGTTTCCGACAAACTGCCCGTGTTGGATGCAGGAACCAGCAACGTGGCGGGATACCCCAAAAGTGCGCGTACCGAAGAGTGTTTGATCTCCTATTTCGGCCGTGCTAACTATGATTACGACGAACGTTACATGCTTTCGTTGACATTACGTGTTGACGGGTCATCGAAATTTGCCACCGATAATCGCTGGGGGTATTTTCCGGCTGCTTCGGCCGGATGGTCGATCAGCGATGAAGCCTTTTGGCCTCAAAATAAAGCCGTCAGCTCACTTAAAGCCCGATTAAGTTATGGATTGACAGGAAATAACGGCATTGGTCTTTATGACACCTATGGAAGCTACAACTCATCGGGACTCTACAATGGAAACTCAACGACCCAAACCGGAACCATGCCCAACGAGAGTCTGACATGGGAGAAGACAGCGCAATTTGATGCAGGTCTGGATGTCGGATTTTTCAACAACCGCATCCAAGTAACGGTAGATTATTACAACAAAGTGACACGTGATCTGCTCTTCGATGTCAAGTTACCCAATACGACCGGATACGAAACCGTAACTACAAACCTCGGCAAGGTTCGTTTCTACGGTGCAGAGTTCTCTATTTCATCACTCAATATCACACATGCTAATTTCTCATGGCGTACCGATTTTAGCTATAACTACAACATGAACCGTGTGCTTAAACTGCCCGACAACGGCAACGGTCGCAATCGTATCGGTGGAATATCGGTTGGCAATGGCTCGCAATTCGGTGGCATTGCCGAAGGAGAACGATTGGGGCGTATATACGGTTATGTGGTTGATCATATTCTCGAAACACAAGCGCAAGCCGATGCAGCGATGTATGATGTCTCATCGCGCGGTTATCGTCGTAGCGATCGGCAACAGATTGCCGGGCGCAAAGATGTCGGCGACTACGAATGGGTGAACCGCCCGGGGTCAACCCAACAAAGCGGCAATGATATTATCAATGCAGAGGATCAATTTCTGTTGGGATATGCGCTACCCCACTCTACCGGCGGTTTGGGCAATACGTTTAAATATAAAAACTGGTCATTGAATATCTACGTTGATTATGCACTCGGACACTCGATCGACAACAACATGCAGATGCGTTACTTTCAGTCGACAATGGGTAACTGCAACTACAATTTAGTGAATGCCGTAAAAGATTGTTGGCAGAAACCCGGAGACAATACCAAGTATGCTCGTTTTACGGCCAATGATCCGGATTGGGGTAATCGCAACTATGGCCGCCGCTCGAATGTTTTTGTGCAGAAAGGAGACTACCTTTGTATTCGCGATATTGCTATCTCCTACTCGCTTCCCAAAAGCTGGTTAAAAAAGCTTCACATGAATGATGTGACATTTACAGTTTCGGGCAATACGCTCTACTATTGGACAGCTGTCGAAGGAGTTTCGCCTGAGGCTGCGACATCGGGGAGCCTATATAGTGCCGCATCTACCTATGACACTGATTATAATCCCTATCCACCAACACGCAAAATTCTGTTCAGTGCCAAATTTACCTTTTAACAACTAACGACAATGAAAATGAATATCAATAAATTGATCATCGGATTGTTATTAACAGCGACAGCATGCGGCATTGGCGGCTGTCACGGCGATCTGGATATAATGCAGGATAACAAACTTTCAGCCAGCAATATGTGGAAAGACGAAAGCGATGCCACATCGGCGACCTATGGCGTCTATAACTATTATCGGTCGGCGATTAAATCTGTCCACGATTCTTATCTATGCTGGGGAGAACTTCGCACCGGATTATGGGGTCCTGGCACCCACAACACGCTTAACAGCACGGATCAAGCCCAAGTTCGGACAAGCTCGATGACCTCGACAAATGCCTACACCAATTGGGCAGGATTTTACACCACAATCAATCAAGCAAATGTTATTTTAAAGCACGTTCCTGCAATGGGGTTGCGAGAATCAGCCCATATGTTCTGCATGGGCAACGCCTATTTTATGCGCGCTTACTGTTATTTTCAATTGGCGCGTATTTGGGGCGATGTTCCGATGCCGCTCGATGGTTATGAATCGACCGATAAAGAGGTTTTTCTGGATCGGACACCAGTAGACATGGTTTTGGAGCAGATCGGCAAAGACATTGTCGAGGCGGAAAAATTTATTACCGAAACATCCGATAAAACGGTGGCTACGCCTGCCGCCGTAAAGATGTTAAAAGCCGACTATGCCCTCTGGATGTATCGTACACGTAAGGGAGGAGATTCCTATCTGACAATGGCTTCAGAAGCCATCCAGTCGCTCGGCATCTCACCAGCAAAAATTGAAAGTAACTATGCCGACATCTTCGATTCGAAGAAAAAGTGCGGCAAAGAGGTGATCTTTGCGCTGCATCAGGATGCGACCGAAACCGTAAACGGCCCAGCATACTATCTGGGGTGGAATGAGAGCTACATCGAATCATCCTATCGCAATAATCCGGTTCCCATTACAGGTGGAAATCAATGGTGGTGGTACACCCCCGAATACAAAGCATTATTGACGGCCGATCCTGCCGATACGCGTGCCGTTCTTACATGCCGCACAGCCAATTACGGACTTGGAGGCAAGGAGATCGGGTGGACGGAGAAACTCATGGGTTATATGAACGACAAGACCCGTGTCTTTGATTCCGATTTTATCCTTTATCGCTACGGCGAAGCATGTCTAATGGATGCAGAGATCAACTATTACCAAAAAGATTACGCAGGAGCCTTGACGGCTTTGGGACTGCTTACCCAGCGAGCTTATGGCTCGACCAGCTACTATACTGATAAGAGCGACGAGGCTGTAAAACAGGCAATCGTTGACGAGTATCTCAAAGAGATGGTCGGCGAAGGCCGTACTTGGTGGATGATGATCCGCATGGATGTAATCTGGGATTACAATGCCGAGATTGAGTCACAACGCGAGACCAATAAGAACATATTACTTTGGCCGATCTCGCAGACCACGCTGGGTCTAAACTACAAACTCAGTCAAACCGAAGGCTGGTTCTAATTGATTCGTGAATCTGAAAAACAAAAGCAATTATGAAATTGAAGAAATATCTGTTTCTGATAACCGCGACAGCTCTCGGCTTTGCATGCAACCCGATGGCCGATACGGACGAGATGGACAAAGGGGCACAATCTACGCGAATTGCATTCTACCCCCAAGAGGTACTCCTTGACACCGATGGATTGACTACCGAAGAGGAGAGTGGGCAAAAGGTGATCGTTACGGTCAACCCAAACGGCCGAAAAAAGATGGCATGGAAGGCCGAATCGAATGCGGAGTGGTGCAAAATCGAAGAGATTTCAGTTCAATCGAATGGTGTAACAGAACGCGGATTCCGTATCACAACGCTCAAAAACGAGTTGTACAAGCGTTGGGCCGCCATTAAAGTAACAGCAACGGACGGCACAGTTAATACGCTTACTGTCACTCAAACTGGTCTTTTGGCTGATGCCGAGATCGGTATATCAACCGAAAGCATGGAGTTCAAGGCCGATAATATTGAGCCCATAGATCTCTCTTTCACAACAAACATGGGCGATGTTTATGCTGTAACGGCCGATGCCGATTGGGTAAAATGGGAGGATTTAGGCAATCGAACAATTCGTTTTTCGGTCACCGAGTGGGATCATCGCACCGAAGGTCGTTCCACAAAGGCATATATCACGGTAGGGTCAAAAGAGACCAGTTTAGCCACTGCAACGATCGAAATATCACAATTGGCTCGCGACCTTTATTGCTACCTATATGGTACGGAACTATTCGACTATCCGACAGCTGATAAAGCGGCACGAATGACCAAGGTAGAAGAAAACGTTTATAAAATAGATGCCTACTACGTCAAAAAGAGCAACGGAACACTTTGCGTAAAGAGTTCAGAAAATGCCTACTATGCCCTAACAAGCGAGGGAACGATTGTTTCGCTGGCTTCTGAAAATGCATCAGCTCCGGCGGGTGCTGTAATTGACATTGACGGTATGCGCTCTTTGGAGATCAATCTTGCAACAATGAGTTATACTTTAGGACGCATTCAAACCCAGAATTGCATGCCCGACAGCGAAGTCGCAAACTATCCGACCAAGGCGTTCATTGCGCGTGATGGTAGCATGAAGACATGGATGACCGTTAGTTGTCATTGGGATGGCGGCGCAATCTCACCAAAACTCGGTTCGCAAATGGTTCCTTCGGCGGCTGTGGCTATTGGAGGGTACACGAGCGATGCACTGCTGCCTCAGAGCCTGACCGATCCGTTGCTCAATCCGGCTTACGAAACGGTTGAAAACGGCGGATCACTGGTTGGCGAGAGTACATACGGTCGTATCTACTGTTATAGCGAGATGCTGACAGGTGTACCTCGTGGCGGCATTGATGCTAAGATCAACCAGAATTTCCCGACCGGCTGGCAGATAGGAGATGTAATTACAGATGCTGTCGGACGCCAGATTACGCTGCAAAATGTAGTTAACCCCACCGATTTTTCGGGAGATAACAGTGCCGATGAGCAGGCTATTCCGATGCTTGAAATGCAGGCGCAAGGTATCTGCCCGTATGGCTGGCACATTGCCAATGCGGCCGATCATCTTGATTTGGCCTATGCAGCTGCCATGGCTTCGGTCTCGGATTCCTATCCGGTAAAGGTTGAGCGCGTCACTTACAAACAGTTCTCAACGGCTTCGGGAACAGCAACCACCACCGCAGATTCACCGCGTGGTATCGGGAACTTGGCTTGTTGGTACAAAAATACGACCTATTGGAGCAATACTCCGATTGCCGATGGTGCCGATGCCTTTGGATTTAATCTCTATCCATTAGGATTCCGTTACTTGAAACAGGGATATCAAATGGCTGGTTTACGTTATCAAACATGGATTCCGCTCTATTACAATGCCCAGAGAGCCTACCGGATCAATGTAGTAATCAACAAGAATACAGCGACTTATTCCGAAATGACCTATGTCGATAACGGAAACGCAATTATGCCGTTCCGCTGTGTGAAAAATTATAAAAAATAATTTACAGATTACGCC
>CAYOKU010000034.1:0-7032 GCA_964404645.1 uncultured Alistipes sp. | reverse complement strand
CATTATTTAACAACCGATTATGAAACATATTCAGAATATTACAATCTCGTTATTAGCTATATTTGCCTTCACGGCCTGCGACAAAAATGAGATCGAACCGTTACCCCAATGGTGGTATGATCAGGAAGAAGAGGTCATTACGGAGCCCGAGGCGGTCGATAACATTGTTGTGGCACACCGTTGTGGCGCAGCCCAATTCGCTTGCCCCGACAACTCGATAACCGGACTGCGCAAATGCATTGAAAATCGCTTGTATGCTGCTGAAATTGACATTCACATTACCAAAGATGGGAAGGTTGTCGTTTTTCACGATGATACATTCCATGGGCTGATTTTTAAAAACGCTACTTATGAAGAGTTGTGCGCTGCCGGAAAACTTTCGAATGGTGAGACTCTTCCGCTATTCGATACATTTATTGAACAGGTGATCTCTGGCAAATGTACGCGTCTGTGGGTCGATGTGAAATCGATGGCTGATTCATACGGAGGTGACGACTATTCAATTGCTGCGGGTATTGCTGCTGCGAAGATCGTGCGCGAAAAGAACGCTCAAAAGTTCGTAGAATTCATCGCCGGACGCATCGCCGTATATACGGGTATTAGAGGCGCAATAGGTGGCGAATGGATGATGGGATATATGAATGCAGCTTACACTCCGGCGCAATTCCAATCAAATCGGATTGCATGGGCAAATTTTGAGATCTCAACTGTTTATCAGAATGCGGCCAAAATTAAATCCTATGTAGATAAAAATATTCGAGTGAGTGTCTACAACGCCGACACGTCCGATCAGATGCAATGGTTCGCTAATCAAACAAACCTATATGCCGTTTGTACGAATTATCCCCTAACTCTACTCAAAGCCTACGGAATCACACGCCCGTAAGTAGAGAAACGATCTCTCTTTGAGAGGAGTCAACAACCTCTCAAAACGCAAATTGCCCCCGTCAGATGTAACTCTGGCGGGGGCGATTTACTTAAATCAAGATTTGTTAATTGTCCTCTTCTGGGATCTTTAAGAATCGGTACTTTGATGTAAACACAAACCATGTAACAAAAGTCTTCGAACATCCGATGCGGATTCTATCTAATAAAGATATGCCATATACATTGATGATCGGTGACCAATTCGCCATTGGTACTTAGGGCTCGCATTGCAACTATCGGCTGTTGCAAATGCGGGCTTTAAGCGAAGCCACAGCGGCTGCACCAACACTAAATTCGGTCAATCCCATCTCCAACAAAAGGGAGGTCGCTTGGTTGTCGGCTGCCAGCTCGCCGCACATTCCGCATTCGATTCCTGCATTGTGAGCTATACGAATGACATAGGCTATTGCACGTTGCACGGCTTCGTTCATCGGATTACAAAGGTAGCCAACACGAGCATTTCCGCGATCAGCAGCCATAATATATTGAGTAAGATCATTTGTTCCGATACTGAAAAAATCTGCTTCGGCGGCCAGTCGATCGGCCATGATGACTGCTGCCGGTGTCTCAATCATAACTCCCGTGCGTATTTGAGTGTTGTAGGGAAGGCCCTCGGATGTCAACTCTTGCATACATGCATTTAACTGCATACGTGCTTCGTGCAGCTCATCACATGTAGCAATCATCGGAAACATGATGCGTAAATTTCCAGATGCGCTTGCACGCAGCAATGCACGCAGTTGCGTGCGAAACAGATCGCGCCGCGCCAGCGAAATACGGATAGCACGCCAACCCATAAAGGGATTCTGTTCGGCAGCAAACGTGAAATAGGGCAAAGATTTATCTCCTCCAATGTCAAGTGTGCGAATGGTGAGAGGACGATCGCCGCAACACTCTGCGACCGCACGATAGGTTTCATATTGAGCCTGTTCATCTGGAAAATCGGATGTATTCATATAAAGCAATTCACTGCGGAATAGTCCGATCCCCTCTGCTCCGGCAACCAATGCAGCATGAACTTCCGCAATACTTCCTGCATTACCCAATACATCTATCCTCCGCCCGGAGCGGGTTATGGCAGAAATGCATGCAGATCTTACATCATGATGAGTAGCCGCATTCTGCTGCTCCAGCCGATCAAGAAATGTCAGCCTTATCGACTCATCAGGAGTTACAATAATTTCGTCCCGTTCGCCGTCAAGAAGCACCCAATCTCCGTTTTTAATCAAAGAAATTTGCGAGCCAACTCCGATCCACGCGACTACTCCCCGACTACGAGCTATAATTGCGACATGGCTTGTGGAACTTCCAGAGGCAGTAATGATACCAGAGAGGCGACTGAAATCCATCAATGCAGTATCTGACGGCGATAATTCATCGGCAACAATCACCGAATCATATGGCATGTGAGCAAACGGATTTTCGACGGTTCTATCGTTCAACACACGTTCTATACGGCGACCAACATCTCTCAAATCGTCTATTCTGGTTCGCAGGTATTCATCTTCAATATTCATAAACACTTCGCACAACTCCTCTACGGTCTGTCGCAACGCTCTTACAGCGCAGCACGAGGAGGTGAGAATTTTTTCGCAGACCCCCTCCGTAAGCATCGGATCGGCGATCATCTCCCCGTGAGCTGCGAAAACCGGATGCTCGGTCGCCAGCAATTCAAGTTCGTGCTGAACAATCTTGCAGGCTGATTCAAATCGGTTGATTTCAGTTTGAGGATCAGCGATCTTGCTACATGCCGTTTCTGCTGGCTCCTGAGTTCTCACCACATAGGCTTTTCCCTCGGCTAAACCACCGGAGTTTTGGCCGCTTTTCAATACCTGCATCACTCGCTGATATTTTCCATAAATGTGGTTACCGACTCAATTGCCGATATTTCATCACCCCCTTCGGCCGTAATGATCACCTCTGAACCACATTTGAGTCCCAACGACAAAATAGAGAGCATACTGGCTGCATTTACTGCGCGCAATGCTGTATTAAATTTTATCTGTGTAGGAGCAAATTGACGAATCAATTTAACCAACTCAGCGGCTGGTCTGGCATGCATCCCGTGCGGAGCCGTAATGATTAATTTTCGGGTTTCCATAAATCTATTTTAGAAGTTCGTAAATTTCGGTTGCACGATCTGTCGAAAACAGTTGTTGTAAAGTCTGCTCGTCGTCAAGAACGGTACTTAGTCGAGCCAACAAATCCAAGTGAGTATCTCCTACTCCGGCTATGCCAATTACCAAGTGAGCCTTCTCATCATCAAAGTACACACCTTCGGGGTATTGCAATACGACAATTCCAGAGCGAAGAACGGCCTCCTTAGCTGCTGCTGTTCCGTGTGGAATGGCAATCCCCATCCCCATATAAGTTGTAGTGATTCGCTCCCGATCGAGCATTGCTGCCACATAACCGGTTTGCACATATCCACCGGCAACAAGTAGTTGACCTGCTCGACGTATTGCCTCCGTTTTCGATTCTGAGGCAAGTCCAATTTGAATATTTTCCATTCGCAACACCTCTTCATTTGCAACCGCAGAGTGGCGTTTCTCCAATCCAACCATAAGCGCATCCAGAGCTGGATCATTTAGAAAATTCTCAATCACAACTACTTGCGCCTGCGAAGCCTTGTGAATAGCCCGTGCGGCCAATGCTCGCTGGCATACAATGATAGAAGCAGTACAAGGAATTGCATCGATCGCACAATTTGTCACCTGCACATCGGTAATGCCAACCTTTCTGATTCGTTCTCGGAATCGAGTTGCCCCCAACACGCTCGACCCTAACCCCGCATCACAGGCAAATAGGATGTGATCCACATGGAATATTGACACTGGCTCTATAATCTGTTGCTTGACATCTTCTCTCCGCCGGATAAACGGAATTGAGATCAGCAATGAAACAAGAGCCGAGATTGCAACTCCCATCACAACCAATAGTGTTTTTCCTTTGGCCGCCATAGCCAATACAGCAAGGATACTACCCGGCGAAGCCGGAGCAACCAACCCTGCATCGAATAACGAAAAGAAGAGAATTCCGGCTGCGCTGCCTGTGATAGGAGCTAAAATCAATGCCGGACGAGCCAACACATAAGGAAAGTAGATTTCGTGGATGCCTCCCAAAAACTGAATTGCAATCGCCCCGGGTGCAGATTGTCGGCTACTGCCCGCACCGAAAAGCCAATAGGCAATCAGTACGCCCAAGCCCGGGCCGGGATTTGTTTCAAGTAAAAAGAGTATAGATTGTCCCGTTTCGCGAGCTTGTTCAATTCCAACGGGGGTAAGGATACCGTGATTGATTGCATTGTTGAGAAACAGCACTTTTGCTGGCTCTACAAAAAGGGCTGCAACCGGTAAAATACTGTGTTGCATAACCCACTCTGCCCCTGCGGCAAGCATGGCTGTAAGAATACTCACAGCGTCACCAATTAATAAAAAGCCCACTATGGCCAATAACAAACCGATGATTCCGACCGAGAAATTATTGACTAACATCTCGAATCCAGCCTTAGTACGCCCTTCAATCCATCGATCGAAATGAAGAAGGAGATATCCAGCCAACGGTCCCATCAGCATTGCCCCAATGAACATTGGTATTTCGCTGCCTACAATAACACCCATAGCTGCGATCGCTCCGGCAACTCCGCCGCGTTCTCCTCCCACATTACGTCCGCCCGTGTAAGCAATCAAGAGTGGTAGCAGATAGCTCAACATCGGAGTGATTAATTTAGCCAACGATTCGTTAGGCCACCAGCCAACCGGAATGAAAAGAGCCGTGAGAAGTCCCCACGCAATAAAGGCCCCGATATTAGGCATGACCATACCGCTTAGTGTCCGGCCAAATTGCTGAATTTGTTGTCGCATAAGATTTAGGTTGTAGCAGCAGCACGTTCGATTTTACTATTTAAACGCACACTATATATAATACAATCAACCGGACGTTTACACCTATAAACGTCCGGTTGATTGTATAAAAAAATTACTTTCAGCGCATCTCTTCGTTCGCGTACTGCACGGCGCGATTCAGAATCGACACAAAAGGATAGGTCGCGCGAAACGCTTCGGTGCAACGTTCGGCCAGATCGGGGGCGAGAATAGCCTCCTCGGTGATCCGCTGATCAAGTCCAAAATTTTTGAGTTTCAGTAATTCGTCATACTCCGATGCGGCGTATCCGGTTGGAGTACGTTTGAGCTTTTCATCCTTATCGAGCGTAAAACCTTTGGCGGCTTTGATCGCCGCAGTCACTTCGGCTCCGTTGTCAAAAATCTCATCTCGGATTGAACGTAGCGTGATAGGATCGGGGCAGTAGATGCCCGATGCCAGCAGGCTTCCACCCAACATTCCGTCACCAATGGGTTCGAGATGAAAGTAATATCCGGCGAATCCCGATTTTTTACCACGTGGTGCGATAAAGGCCGACACATGTGACTTATAAGGTGTTTTGTCGGGGCTAAACCGCGTGTCGCGAGCAATGCGATAGGTGCAATCCTGCGGTCGCAGTCCATTCACCATATTATCAAAGGTAGCGATACCGGCGATCAGTTGTGCCGTAAAGTTCGCAAAACGCTCTTTGGCATGCAACCACTCGGCGCGATGAGAATCGAACCATTCACGATCATTATTCGCACGCAGACGATACAAAAAATCGAGAATCTCTTTCATCGTTTACCACGCAAAAAGCGGATAGTTAGCCATCATGGCATTGACATCCTTGCGTACCGCCGCAATATTCGCTTCGTTTTCAGGATCATGCAATACACGGTCAATCAGACCGACGATCTCGTCCATCTTCTCCTCTTTCAATCCGCGCGTTGTGATAGCCGGTGTGCCGAAACGCAATCCCGATGTCAGGAACGGCGAGCGACTGTCGAAAGGTACCATGTTTTTATTGGTTGTAATATCGGCGGCTACCAGACATTTTTCGGCCAGCTTACCAGTCAATTCGGGGAACTTCGTGCGCAGATCAACCAACATCAGGTGGTTATCCGTACCGTCAGATACGATCTTGTACCCGCGTTTTACGAAAGCAGCAGCCATCGCTTTGGCGTTCTTCTGCACTTGTGTCTGGTACTCTTTATAACTGGGTTCAAGTGCCTCACCGAAGGCTACGGCCTTGGCGGCAATCACATGCTCCAACGGGCCACCCTGAATCCCGGGGAAAACAGCCGAATTGAGGAGCTGCGACATCATCTTTACGACCCCCTTAGGTGTGGTGTAGCCCCACGGATTTTCAAAATCTTTACCCATCAGGATAATACCACCACGCGGCCCACGCAGCGTTTTGTGGGTAGTAGAGGTGACAATATGTGCGTATTTCACCGGATTTTCGAGCAGTCCAGCGGCAATCAGACCTGCCGTATGTGCCATATCAATCATCAGTAGAGCTCCAACCTTATCGGCGATCTCGCGCATCCGTTTATAGTCCCATTCGCGCGAGTAGGCCGATGCTCCGCCGATCAGCAATTTCGGTTTGCACTCCATGGCCTTTTGTTCCATAGCGTCATAATCAATCGTACCGGTAGCCTCATTGAGCTGGTAGCCCACGGCTTTAAAATATTTGCCGGACATATTAACCAGAGATCCGTGTGAAAGGTGACCGCCATGCGCCAAATCAAGCCCCATGAAGGTGTCGCCGGGTTGAAGTACCGCAAAAAATACAGCCATATTGGCTTGCGCTCCGGAGTGAGGTTGCACATTGGCATATTCGGCTCCGTAGAGTTTGCATAAACGCTCGATCGCTAACGACTCAACTTTGTCGACCACCTCGCAGCCGCCGTAATAACGAGCAGCCGGATAACCTTCGGCATACTTATTAGTTAATACGGAGCCCATCGCCTCCATCACTTGATCGCTCACGAAATTTTCCGAAGCAATCAGTTCGATGCCGTGCATCTGCCGGCTGCGCTCGTCGGCAATCAAATCGAAAATCTGGGAATCTCTTTTCATATCGAATGTAATTTTGTGAAATACTTTTTATGGAGTGTAAAGTTAGGTATAATTTGCCGAATTTCCTCCGTTAGAGGGTTGATTGAAAATAATTTTATTAACTTTGTTCAGCTATTAGGCACAAAAACAGATGGATTCTCACTAAGAATAACATATAAT
>CAYOKU010000033.1:0-26467 GCA_964404645.1 uncultured Alistipes sp. | reverse complement strand
TTACCCGTGTCCGGTTCAATGGGTATAATCTCAGCCTGATAGTAAGGCACCCCTTCGAAATGTCGCAACAAAGGTACAATAAATTTTAAAAATTAAAAATTTGGTTCTTTGTCTGATGCGTGACCCACGGCCACAACCCCGAAATTCGGTGAAATCAGTCGTAGCATCGTCCGATATACAAAAGAATTTTATATCTTTGCAGATAATTTTTCGATTCGATAAACAGGTATAAAATCAGATAAACAATGGCATTACAATGCGGCATCGTAGGTCTGCCCAACGTGGGTAAATCGACGCTTTTCAACTGTCTGTCCAATGCAAAGGCTCAGGCGGCAAATTTTCCTTTCTGCACCATCGAACCCAATGTGGGAGTTATCACGGTTCCCGATGAGCGGCTTATTCGGCTCACCGAAATCGACAATCCGAAACGAGTGGTTCCGACAACGATCGAAATTGTCGACATCGCCGGACTGGTCAAAGGGGCCTCGAAGGGCGAGGGTTTAGGTAATAAATTTTTAGGTAACATCCGCAATACCAACGCAATCATCCACGTTTTGCGCTGTTTCGACAACGGCAATATCACCCATGTTGACGGCTCGATCGACCCCGTGCGCGACAAGGGGATCATCGACACCGAGTTGCAACTCAAAGACCTCGAAACCATTGAAGGCCGTTTGGCCAAGACCCAAAAACAGGCACAGGTTGGCGGTGACAAAGCAGCAAAACGCACCGTTGAATTGCTGCTACAATACAAGGCTACGCTCGAACAGGGGTTGAGCGCTCGCACGATTGAACTTGAAAAGGAGGATCGTAAGTTAATTGCCGACTTGAATCTGCTGACCGACAAACCGGTGCTCTATGTCTGCAATGTTGATGAGAAGAGTGCCGCCAACGGCAATGCCTATACCGAAGCGGTTCGAAACGCAATTGCCGATGAACGTGCCGAGATGCTGATTATCGCCGCGGCCACCGAAGCCGACATCGCCGAGTTGGAGAGTTACGATGAGCGACAGCTATTCCTCGAAGATTTGGGATTGCAGGAGTCGGGTGTGGCTCGACTGATCAAGTCGGCCTATAAATTGCTCAACCTCGAAACATTCTTCACCACCGGAGCCGATGAGACCCGTGCATGGACCTATATCCGTGGCATGAAAGCTCCGCAGACCGCCGGTATCATCCACACCGATTTCGAACGCGGATTTATCCGTGCCGAGGTCATCAAATACGACGACTACACGACCCTCGGCTCGGAACGCGCTTGCCGTGATGCCGGCAAAATCGGTATTGAAGGGAAAGAATATATCGTGCAGGATGGAGACATCATGCACTTCTTGTTCAACGTATAAACCGTTAAAATAGAACGCTATGAAAAACGCCAAGTACATTTTGATCGCTGTTGCTGCGATCATCTGCGCCGCCATCTTGGCGCGCGCATACACCTACAAGTATCGTGCACAGGATACGATCGTTGTTACCGGACTGGGCGAAACCGAATTCGAATCGGATCTGATCGTCTGGAACGGCACTATCACGGTCGAAACTCAACACGTAGCGGCCGGTTATGCCGAGATCGAAAAGGCTAAAAATAAAGTGGCGGCCTTTATCAAATCGAAAGGTATCGAGGACAAATCAATGGTTTTTCAATTTGTCAATGTCAACAAAATGACGGAACCGGTCTACAATGCGGCTGGAAATTATGCCGGACAACGGTTCACCGGTTACCAATTGTCACAGCCGTTCTCGGTGGAATCGAAGGATGTAAAGGCTGTCGAGGCGGTTTCACGAGAGATTTCGGCACTCATTGCGCAGGGGATCACGATCGAAGCCTATGCTCCCGAATACTACTATACCAAATTGGACGATGTGAAGTTGGGGCTGATCGAAAAAGCCTCGGCCGATGCCCGAATTCGTGCAGAAAAGATCGCAGATAACGCCGGAACAAAGATCGGCAAGGTAGCCTCGGCTCGTATGGGTGTTTTCCAGATCACGGCCGCAAACTCCAACGAAGAGTTCTCGGCCGGAGGTTCATTCAATACCGCATCGCCCGTCAAAAAAGCCCGCATCACGATGCGGATCGAGTATCGTGTCAAGTAAATTTTGAATATAATCATGGAAAGACCTGTTCGCGTGCGTTTTGCACCGAGTCCCACCGGACCCCTGCATATTGGCGGTGTCCGCACAGCTTTGTATAACTATCTGTTTGCCCGTCAGCATGGCGGAGCGATGATTTTGCGTATCGAAGATACCGATTCGCAACGTTTCGTCCCCGGAGCCGAGGACTACATCATGGAGTCGCTCAAATGGTGCGGCATCGAAATCGACGAAGGTGTTGGTGTTGGTGGCCCCCACGCCCCTTACCGTCAGAGCGAACGTCGCGAAATTTATCTCAAATATGCCTTGCAGTTGGTCGATGCAGGTTGGGCCTACTATGCCTTTGATTCGGCCGAGGAGCTGGATACGCTGCGCAAAGAGGCCGAAGAGCGTGGCGAGGCGTTTGCCTATAACTATGCCGTGCGCGAGAAGTTAGCCACATCACTTGTGTTATCGGCCGAGGAGGTTAAAGCGCGTATTGATCGTGGCGACCAATGGGTGATTCGGTTCAAAATGCCCGAAAACGAATTGGTCGAAATGGACGACCTGATCCGCGGCCATGTGGAGGTTAACACGGCGACATTGGACGATAAAGTGCTCTACAAGTCGGCCGATGCGCTACCCACCTACCATTTGGCTAATATTGTCGATGACCACTTGATGGAGGTGTCGCACGTGATTCGCGGCGAGGAGTGGTTGCCTTCGCTGCCACTGCACTACCTATTATATAAAGCCTTCGGCTGGACGAATACGCAACCCTTGTTTGCCCACCTGCCGTTATTGTTGAAACCCACGGGCGGCGGTAAACTCTCCAAACGCGATGGTGACAAGATGGGTTTTCCCGTCTTCCCGCTCTTCTGGAAGTCGCCCACAACAGGCGAAACCGCCCACGGTTATCGTGAGGATGGCTATTTTCCGGAGGCATTCATCAATATGTTGGCTCTGTTAGGCTGGAATCCGGGGACGGAGCAAGAGCTCTTCTCGATGCGGGAGTTGATCGAAAGTTTCTCGTTGGACCGTGTGTCGAAATCGGGAGCGCGTTTTCAACCCGACAAGGCGAAGTGGTTCAATGCTCAATACATGCACCACAAGAGCGATGCCGAATTAGCCGAACTTTTTCAACCCATTTTGCGCGAACACGGTATCGAAACGACCGATGCGCAAGCCGGAAAAGCGGCCGGCATCATGAAGGAACGGGCTACGTTTATCACCGACCTTTGGGAGTTGACCTCGTTCTTTTTTGTCGCTCCGACCGAATATGAGGAGAAACAGACCAAAAAATATTGGAAAGGCCAAAATCCGGCTATCCTTGCCGAAGTGCGCAATGTATTTGCTGCCATAGATGACTTCTCGCTTGAAAATACCGAACGGATCGTGCATGGCTGGATCGAGGAGAAGGATTATGGGATGGGGCAGGTGATGAATACGCTCCGTTTGGCATTGGTCGGCGCAGGCAAAGGCCCCGGCATGTACGATGTTACGACCTTTATCGGCAAGGAGGAGACACTGCGGCGCATCGACTATCTGATTGCAAACCTGAAACCAGTCGAATAAAATGGTTGAAATCGAACAACACGTATGGGGTATGACTCCCGAAGGAGAGGCGATCATTCGCTACACCCTGCGCAATGCACAAGGAGCCGAGGTGGCTCTGTCGAACTATGGGGCCGCAATTTTGGCTGTGACAATGCCCGACCGTGAGGGGCGTATGGCCGATGTTGTGTTGGGATACAAACATCCCGAAGGGTATTTTTTTGATGGCGCAGCTTCGGGTAAAAGCGTTGGCCGTTGTGCCAATCGCATCGCCTTTGGGCATATGACCATCGACGGCAAGGAGTATTCGTTGGAGGTTAATAACGGCGTAAATCACCTGCACGGTGGAACCAAGGGGTTTGCCAATCGGGTCTGGGAGAGTCGAGTGGAGACAAATCGGGTGGTGATGTCGCTCGTGTCGGACGATGGCGACCAAGGCTATCCGGGTGAGTTATCGGTTGAGGCAATATTTGATTTTGACGATGACAATGCATTGGAGATCACCTATTTGGCCAAAACCGATAAGACGACCGTAGTCAATCTGACCAACCACGTCTATTTCAACTTGGCGGGCGACGGTGCAGGGTCGATTCTTGACCATGAGTTGCGGCTCAATAGTTCGAAAGTGTTGGAAATGAACGATAAACAGATTCCGACCGGAAAGTTCCTCAATGCTGCGGGTACACCGCAGGATTTCACCACTCCGCGCTCGTTCCGCGCAGGTATCGACTCGGAGTTCAACCACATACGCGATTTTTGCGGTTACGATCATCCCTTCCCGATTGACGATTGGAAACAGAATATTTTGGCTGAGGCAGGCCAACTGCGCGATCCGAAATCGGGTCGCACGGTGACGGTACTCACCTCACAGCCGAGCGTGATGATCTACACTGGCAACTGGTTGTCGGGCGGATGTCCCGAAACCAAGACGGGCGGCCGTTATGCCGATTATGAGGGTGTGGCGATCGAATGTCAGAATTATCCCGATGCGGTCAACCACCCCGATTTCCCCTCACCGTTGCTTCACGCCGGAGATCTCTATTGTCAAAAAATCGTATTCCGATTTGGCACTTATTAGCCATGACCGCATGATGATCGAAAAATCCCGATACCTTGGTGCTGGTATCGGGATTTTTGTATTGGGAAAAGGAGGTGCAATCGACGTCTTGCTCTTGTCTGCTTTGGGTTTTATGTGCTTGGTCAGATTGCTGTGAAGAGATTGAGCTGGTGAAAGAGTGTGCTGGCAAAAAATAGCCCGATAATCAGACACAAGGTGATGAGCAAGGCATTCAGCACGCGCGATGAAGGTTTGGTTGGTCGATCGGCGTTACTCTGGATATATTCGCGGAAGAAGATATACAGAGCCGGTACGGTGCTGCACGCCAACAGATAATCTTCGGGTATGCCGAAGATATAGACCTTCGAAAGGCCAATCAACGCCCAATGGCATAGAAACATAGCCAGAATGATATTGACCTGTTCCGAAAAAGCCAACATCAGTCCGATGGTGAATACGGCCACCGAGCACGGCATGATAGGGGAGGTCATCATTGGAAAACTGCGACCTAACAGCAGCGAGCAGAGCGGATAGATCAACGGTAGTAGAAACAGCACAATGGCAAAGAGACTATGTTTCCCCGTGCGTTCGAGCGATGCGTGTTTGACTATCAGGTCGTAGATCCATATGCAACCCATAATTCCCCAGAATAGGCCCAGTTGGGTGTGGTATTCGCGTGGTTCGCAGTAAATCATGTAATAGACACCGGCAATCCAGAAATTGATGGCTGCCATGAATATTTTCAGGGCGATCCGCACACCACGCGAAGGTTTGAAGTAGAGAAGCAGAACCAGTATTGCGCCCGTAAGCGTCAGTGCAATCTGAATGGGCCACGTGGCAGCGTTGTATGAGGCTATGGTATTCCAGAATGTTTCCATTATCGATCGGTTGTTTTGCGCCGTGTGAGTGAGAAAGCTCTGCGGTTGAAGACGAAGATCGGGAGCGTTGCTCCTGCCGCCAAGAGGGCTATGACACTCAACGATACGGTCGCGTTGAGAAAAAATTGTTGCATATATTGTACGCTCAAATCGGGTTGATGAAGTGATTGCAGGAACATGATGAGCGAGAAGACGGTTTTATAGGCATAGATACCCGGAACCATCGGCAGCAGTGCCGGAATATAGAGTACGGTCATCGGGCAGCGAATTCCACGTCCGAGCCATAAACTTCCGAATCCGATCACGATGGCCGCACACAGCGATGCCGATGCGATGTCTACTCCGGCGCGATTCATCAACCAGAAACGGATAGCGTGTCCGACACCGGCCAGTAGTGCGATGCGCGGAAATGCCCGCATCGGAGGATCGGAGATGGCTCCGAAGCCGATCGCCGCAACGGCGGCAAATAGTGCGTCAAATAGAAGTTCGCATGCGATCATAGCAGACTGTCTTTAACCATGATAAGCGTTGTCGATAGTCCGATTGCGATGCAGACGATCAATAGAAGGGCATTTACCAGACGGCTGAATCCGATTAAGATATGCCCCTCGACAATGTCGATGACCCCGTTGATGAGCGGAACCCCCGGTACGAGAAATAGCGGACTGGTTGCCAACGCTGTTTCGGCCGTGCAATCGAATCGCAGCGCAGCCGTGGCACATAGCGAGGCGATGAAAGCCGAGGCGATGAAGATCAAAAAATGGTTGATACCGTGGGCTTGCATGCGTTGTTTGACCGAAAAACCGACAAGAGTCGCCGTAAAAACGATGCCGACTGCGGTCCAGTCACCGCCGAACAATCGACAGAAAGAGGCATTGGCCAACCCAACGGTCAGCAATACGAAGATCGGATCCATGCGTGGTTTTTCGATCAGCGCGTAGTAACGGCGGCGAATCTCTTCGAGCGGTAATTGCTCATCGTAAGCGTCCCAACTCAGCGCACTCAGGTCGGAATTGCGCTCGAAACTGATTGGTAAAGCCGGAATCCGAACTACTCGGGTGACCACCTCGCCCGACTCCTCGTCGCGGACGGTTAGGATCGAGCTTTTCTGAAACGTTGTTAGTTGTATATCGACATTTTGGGAAGATCCGATTCGCTGCGTGTTGCGAATCACGCGCGATGTATGTACACCCGAACCGAGCAGATAGGTGGCGTATTCAGCCACAAAATCGAGTGTCTCCGTGAGTTTCTGTTTGCTTTGCATGGCGGCGCAAAAATAATATATTTTGTCGAACTATATGCGTTGAAAACCGGAAAATCACGTAAACACTCGCTTGTGCTTGATTTTTAGAATACTACGATCTCATCGGTAAACAGCCACCACCCCTTTTGCGGCCGGTTGTTTTCGGCTTGGAACCGGATGTAGCGGCCGGTGACGTTGCCCGTGTAGGCAAAAGGCCGGAAAATCAGATCGGGACAAGCTGCTGGCACATCGTTGTACAACGTGGCAATGGCGGTGAAATGCTCTCCGTCATCCGAGATGCCGATCTCAACCTTTGCCGGAAGAGTTACCCACGGGCCGGTGGATTGCATGAATGTGGCTCCGATGTAGTGCATCTGTGTCGGGCGTTCCATGTCGATCACCAGATCCATTTTGCCCATTGTTCCCTGCCAACGGCGATCACCGTAGGTCCAACCGCCGATTACTCCGTCGGTCAACGCCGTGTCGCCTCCTGCTCGATATTGATCGGCATAAGGCTGCCGATAGATGACCTTTTTGCCTACTCCGAGATGCGGGGTAGGTTGCAGACTTTCGGGTCGCTCGCCGTACTCCTTTTCCAGATCGAACGGCGTGTATCCGGCTCGCTGTAATCCCTGCATTGCTCGCAGGGTACGTTGCCGGAACGAGTCGTAATCCATCCGTTCGGGTTGGCTCCATCCTATCTCGGCTATGGCCGTCAAGCGTGGCCAGATCATCCGTTCACAATGGCTGTCGGTAGGTACATACTCCGTCCAGAGGTTGGCTTGTACGCCCAATATGCGGGCGCGCTGCGAGGCATCGGTACACTCCGATGTCGGGTCGTAGGAGTAAACCTTGCGCAGCGGCAGGTATCCGCCGATCGACAGCGGTTGTGTGAAAGGAGCATCTTGCGCATGGTCGATGTAGCAAAATTCGCCCGGTGTCATGATGGCATCGTGTCCGGCGCGAACCGCCTCCATACCGCCGTGAGTACCACGCCATGACATGATTGTGGCGTTGGGGGCAAGACCGCCTTCGAGGATCTCGTCCCAGCCGATCATGCGGCGACCCTTTGAGTCGATGAACCGTTCGATACGGTGGATGAAATAGCTCTGCAACTCTTCGACACTCTGCAACCCTTCGGCCTGCATGCGTGCCTGACATTTCGGACAGGTACGCCAAGCTCCCTTGCCGGCTTCATCGCCACCGATATGGATGTATTGCGAGGGGAAAAGTTCCATCACCTCGGTTAGCACCTGCTCGAAAAAGGTAAATACGGCGTCGTTCCCCGGACAGAATTCACCCCCATCGTATCGACCGCTACACGAAAGTTCCGGGTAGCAGGCGATCACCTCTTCGGAGTGTGAGGGCATCTCTATTTCGGGAATAATGGTAATCTGATGACGGCGAGCATAGGCGACAATCTCGCGGATGTCGTCTTGCGTATAGAATCCGCCATCGGCCAGCGGGTGGTCAGCCGTGCAGAAATTCCGGTCGCCATGAAACCACTCCATATAACTTTTGTAGGGTCTCCATGCCCCTTGTTCGGTCAGATGTGGGTAGGCTTTGATCTCTATGCGCCAGCCGGCTCCATCGGTCAGATGCAGGTGCAGTCGATTGAGCTTAAATCGCGCCATCGCATCAATCTGTCGCAGCACAAATGCTTTCGAACGGAAATGACGACTTACATCGAGCATGAAACCGCGGTAGGGAAACCGTGGTGCATCATCAATGCGTAGGGCTGCAACCTCGGTTGGTTGGTCGCCGGTCAATTGGTGGAGCGTTTGGAGG
This sequence comes from uncultured Alistipes sp., assembly GCA_964404645.1. Lineage (GTDB taxonomy): Bacteria > Bacteroidota > Bacteroidia > Bacteroidales > Rikenellaceae > Alistipes. The sequence continues at coordinate 17,877 of CAYOKU010000033.1, read as the reverse complement.
GCATAGTAAGCTCCTGCAATCGATCGTGCCCGAATTACCACCCCATGTGGAGTTACATCGAGTCTATACCCTTCTTCGGCTGTGACGATTTTCGATTGAGGTTCAACCCGAATGTCGATCTGGTTCTTCGCTCGATGTGTATCGGAGCGTTTCACCGTCCATTGCCACGAGTCGATGAGTGCGGTCAACTCTTCGGAGTCGGTTGCCGAAGGGGTGGTAATCCGATAGGTCGTTTGTGCGTTGAACGCAAATTTACCCTTTCCGGTGACCATTGTTTGAGGTTGTGGTAGCAGATCTTCTACCGCAGCCGTGAGCGTTGTTGTCGCCACAAGTAGCGCGAACAGCAAAAACGTTTTTTTCATGCGTGTTATTTTATAAAGATTTCGTCTACAAAGATCCATGACGGATGTCCTACTCCGTAGTGCCACGAAGGACAGAGCTTCGTGCCTACGATTGTCATGCGAATATAGCGTGCCGTGACGGGATCTTCGAGCGTGCAGCCCATGCGGGCAAATCTCACCTGATTGGCACGCTCCTCCCCATAACTGCGCGTTCCGAAAGTGCGGTAATTTACCCCGTCATCCGACACGGCAATCTCAATGCCGATCGGGAAGAGAATCCACGCTCCGATCTGATGCAGACAGTCGGCCTCGACACGCTTTATGGCGGTGGGTGTGCCCAGATCAATCGTAAATTGGGCATCGCATCCCTCCCAGCCTACCCAGTTTTCGACATAGGTCGTACCACCCAGTAGCCCGTCTACCAAAGCTCCTTCGCCCATCTTGGCATAGTTGCCACTTGGTGGAGTGATCCATGTGATCTTTGCGCCTATGGCCTTGTTCGTTGGGTCGGTTGTCAGATACCGTTCGCGGTACAGGGTGCAGTAGGTTGCCGGATCGTTGGCGCGCTCGTTCAACGTTTTTACGCCGAATTGTGCGGTGCGCTCCTCGAATAGAGCCAATTGCGCCGTTGTACTCACCGGATCTTGAATCCCTTCGGCGCGAGCGATCTCCAATTCGGAGTATTGAAGCGGAAGGCGTGCCATGCGCACTCGGGCCAACCGCGCCGAATCATCGGCCACGGCAGCTTCGGCCTCCTCGAAAAGCGCGTTGTAGGTGCGGCGGCAGGCGGCATTGAGCATACCCTCTTTGTGTGATACGGGCGAATCGTAGATCCACAACCGTTTGCCGCTTCCGATCAGTGCCCCTTCGAGCATCTTCTCGTAGCGGTAGATGGCCGAGGCTGCCTTGCCGTAGTACCCTTCCATGAAATGCCGCATGAGCGAATCGACATCCGCATCGGGATTCCACATCAATTTGGCAACGACATAGGCGCGCATCTCCGAAAAGTCACCTCCTTTCGACCCACCGATCTGCGAGAAGTGCATCGTGGCGTGGTGCTGCTTGAAGAGCTTGATATTGCTTTGCAAAATCGGGAAGTTGGGAAACGGAGCGACCATGTTGTCGAAGTTGATGCCGTAGTCCCAGATGAAGAGATTCTTCGAGATTACCGACCATCCTTCGAGTGCCGCGACAAATTCGCGTCCTTTCACCGTATGGCGCAGATCGGCCTCGCGGTCGCAGTCGATGTCGCAGAGCATGATATTCACATTGGGCAGCGGGCGCACATGTCGCGGCGGCTGCATCGTAAAGAGATAGGCCAGTGTTGAGATCTGTTTGTCGGGGAAACGTTCGGCAATCTGATTCATAAACCGGATGTAATTACCCGACGGCGAGCCCTCCTCTTCGGTGATGCGGCGGCACTTCTCGCATTGGCAGTAGGTGAAATTGCCATCGTTTTGACTTACCGAAATCATCTTCATCTCAGGATTGGCTCGGAACACCGAGTCGATGCGGTGTACGGCCAATTCGAGCACTTCGGGATTAGACAAACACCATTGGCTGGCACGTCCCGGACGGCGTTCTGCATGGATGTAGGAGTAATATTCGGGATGAGATTTTCCGTATATCTCACTTGGAATGAGTTGATTGAAGGTGTGTACCCACATCCTTCCGGCAAACTCCTCTTCGGGTTGTTCGAGCCGATGCCATGCCTTATAAAGCGGATCTTCCTGCATGGCATAACATTGGGTTTGCCGGTAACGGAATGCAGGATTGTCGATTCGATGCAGGGGTGCAAGTGTTAGCTCGGTGCGAGGGGTGAGTGTGTAGGTGTGGGCGGCCAGATAATCTACTCCGAAATAATCCTCCAATAGGGCTACAACACCGTAGAATATGCCGTTTTGCTTGCCGCCGATCGACAGCGTTCCTTCGTCGGTTCGCAGGCAGAATCCGTCTTCGATAACCAAGGCAGCATCTTCGGGGGTAAGACGACCCATGTAGACATCGCCTTTGTGGCGTTTTGTAGAGCTGTTTAGCGAAATAATCTGTGGTTTTGCACCGGATAGCTCTCCGGTAAAGCGTTGCAGCAGATCGGCGGCTGCGCGTGTGATGCTATCGTTCTGACAGAGGATGATCCGGCCTTCGGGTTGTCGGTTTTTAACCAGTCGGACTCCGCTGTTTTGTGCTAAGCCCGTGGTGGTGACGCAGCAAAAGAGAAGGATTAGTAGGCGATTCATGGTTGTTGGTTAGGTGGTTTGTATGGATCGTGAGTCCATCGTTTGCAAAATTAGTGATTTTGGAGTGGTAAAAAAAGCAAAGTTCCGGATTTTGTCCGGAACTTTGACTTTTTTTGGGCTATCTACTTGATGTTGATGCTCACATCGGTGGGCCGATATTTATCGGGAGAACCGTTGTTGGTTTTGGTCGGTTTGATTTTCAGGTAGCGAGTCTTTAACCCTCCGACGAACGTGAATGGATGGCTCTTCTCTTTGGGCAACTTCATAGCAGTTCCGTACAGAGTCCAATCGGTTCCGTTGGTGCTGGTGTAGAACTCCATTTCGGCAGCCGTGGACGATTTGTAGTTGTAGGAGATAACCATTCCGGTCAACTCTTGCTCCGATTTGAGATCTATTTCCAGACTGTAAAGCTTGTATGCAGACCCTTCGGAGAAGGCGCATTCCGTGCTTTTGCTGCTGTCGATCAACTTCGATGTGGCGGCATTGGGTGCTCCGTCAACGGTCAATCCCCAGATCGAACGATCGGCGATAGGTGTACCGGACGGTGTCTCCAATTTGATTGCCGTGTATTCGCTCTTGTCGAGAATGATGGGGTAGGCACGGTGCTTCTCACCGATTTTTATCGATTTGTTGCTTGTTTTGATCTTCTCGATAAAGATGGTGAAATTGTAAACCTTTTGTCCCAACTCCGTCTTGCCGGTCCACGCCAGATTTTTGAACTTCACAGGAACGATCAACTCGGTCTTTCCGGCGGGAATTACGATCGAAGCCGGAAATTCAAGAGTCTCGGCCGGGACATCGGTTGTAGCCAACGTGACGACAATGTCGCTCTTTTGTGTTTGACTGAGCCGAACTTTTAGGTTGAATTGCTGCATGTTGGGCGTGATTCCGATCGGAGTGTGCTGCATGCCGATATAGAGCGATGGGCTAAGGGTTCCGCCGGTCAGGTAGACATAAGACGTTTCCCATGCATCGAGTGCCTCCTCTTTGTCGCACGAGGTTAGAACCATGCAGTTGAGTAGTGCGGTGAAAAGTACCGCTATTTTAAAAACTGTTTTCATCTCTTCTCAAATTAAAAATGAACATTGGGAATCCAAGTCGGTGTCCGGTGGAGCACCATGTCTTTTTTATTGACTGAATAGTCCTTGAAGGTTGCTCCGGAGGCATCGTCCAACTTCCAGTAACCGAATAAATTGGGGTCAGAAGCTTTGACCTGATAATTCATGTTGGCCAGAATCTGGGTTTGAGAGATCTCTTTTTTCCAGAAACGCACCTGTGCCATCTGACATCTTGCTACAAAATAGGTACTCGAAGAGCAAAGTTCGATGCCGTTATAGGTGATTATACCCGGCGATACGGTCTGTAAAGTTACGTCGGATTGCCCGTTGACATATACCGTCAGTTTTCCCGATATTCCGTAAGTGAAGGCCAAGTGATACCATTTGTTTACCTCGAATCGTGCTTTGGTATCGACCTGCGAACCTGCGGTTTTCACTTGCAGCATGTTGAAATCTTTACCGGCATCACCGAAGCGGATGTAGATTTCGTGGCTCTTGCCCTTGGCCGAAGCCGATATATTGGCAATCGCCTGATTGTTGATATCGAAGCTGTCCATCATCACCCACATTTCGAGTGACCACTCCGCCGATTGGTAGTTCCACGGATTGGTAAATGCTCCCGTATCCTCATCTTTAAATCCGGGAGAGGAGGGGATATGCTCTGAATCCATCTCCGGTACTGCCTGAATCAGGGCTTTGTCGAGTAGAACGATGTATTGACTGGTGGCAAAATTGATCGAGACTCCGTTTGCTGTCTTCATTGAGAGCGGAATAGCATACATCTCTCCGTTGGGGTCGGCGTAGGGCATGACCTCGAATTCGGGAGTTTCGGTAGGGGCTACATCTCCGGCAGAGATCAGCGTGGAGCTCTTATATTTGAGATATTTTGCCGGCAGGATTTCGTAGGAAGTGTGGTTCAACGCATTGTATTTTTCGAGCAGTTGCGTGTCGATGACGAAATCGACCTGCACGTCCTGACTCATTTTGCGACCCAAATGCGGGGTCATTTTGAATTTGACGGTCTCTTTGCCGATCGCAAGTTTCGATGATGTTTTGCCCGACAAAGCCTCGGAAAAAAACAATCCGTTGTCGATCGAGTCGTATCCGGCATCGTTGCACGCGCAGAACAGCCCTCCGCAGAACAACAAGGTGGCGAGAACGTAATTTGATATATGGTTGATTTTCATACTTGATAAAGTTTAAGAATTTATGCTACTTCGCCGATGGGTTCATGATTCCGATCGCTTGACGAATGTATTTGTATTCGGGGTTAGCCGGATAGTCATACTCCATGTGGTAGGCTCCGATACCACCTTTGCGTGCGCCCGTATTCGGTTCCCATTGAGCCATACCGATCAATGAGGGTACGATTCGGCCATCCTTCGTGGTGAAGGGTATGCCTCCGTTGGCCGCAAAGGCTTCGAACGTTTCGCATACAATGGTGCGGCGTGTAATCTCTTCTTTGGTCATCTCTCCTGAAAATGCACTAACAAGGGTACTCAAACGGCCGTTCAAGTCGCCATCGTTGGGCGAAGAGTAGGCTTGGAGAATGTAGTAGTCAATTTTTTTAGCATGTGTGGCCGGAACCTCATAAGGTTCTCCATCGACTGCAAACAGCCGACCTGTGCCCGAATTGGGGCCGATATGTTTCGACATCTCATCGACAAAGGTTCCGAGGTTCTTCGAGTTCGAGGCGATATTACCTGAGTGTCCGAATCCGGGTTCGAGGTCAAGGTCGAATCCATCGAAATCGTATTTGGTGATGGTGTCGATAATCGCACGGGCATATTTGCGAATCGCCTCATCGACCGACTCCGGTGTAGAGCCCCAACCCCAATATTTCAGGGTCGCATCGAGCGAGCTGTTGTGGGGTGGCGGAGTGACCTGTGCGCCGATATTATCAACAATGAAACAGATCATTACGCGCGTGCCTTTTAACTCTTTAACTCTTTTTTTGTCGGCCATTTTTTCGGGCGAAAGGCTGTGCCAGTTGCCCCACATCGACACGAAATCGACACTGTCGGGCAATCCCATCAGGCAGTTTGCCTGCGAAGCACCCGTACCGGTCCAGTTGCCATACCAACCGAAGAGTACCGAGTGGTCGGATGCCTTGTATGCTTTGAGAGCTTTGTAGTAGGATTCCGGACGGTTTTGCTCCTTCCACGGCTTGTAATAGTCGTTTGCCTCGGTGGTTGTCCACTCGTTGCAAGCCACAAATCCGGTGGCAAATATGAGGGCAGCCAATAGGCTTAAAATTATCTTTTTCATCTTTTTTTCAGGTTTGATAGTTCAACTTTCGGCTAATTCGTTTTCTTGGCCCACCACAAATCGGTAGCTCCCGTGTCGGGGCCTCCCAAGAATGCGGCGGCGGCGGTCACATTCTCTTTGTTGGTCTGTTTCTCCGAGAAGGGGAACGGCAGGCGGCGTTGTTGGCGTGCGGTAGAGATCACTCCGTTACTCAGGTTATCAACCACCGGAAAAAACTCCGGATATCCCGTGCGGCGGTAATCTGCCCATGCCTCGAATCCGATTGTCCAGTTGGCAATCCACTTCTGGGTGATGATCTGCTCCAAATGAGCCTCATCGTTTTCGGCGGCAGTCCAAGCGATTTTGGTTGTTGCCTTCGGGGTGTAGTTGAATCGGGTGTGAGCGGCATCGACAAAGGCGGCGGGAGCGGCCGTTGTGTTGCTGATGTAGGTGTCTACACCTGAGGCTCCATATTGAGCAAACGATTTGCGAATGCCATCTTCGTAGTACTCTTGGGCACTTTTGCCGCCCATGTTCCAACCTTTGAGTGCCCCTTCGGCGCGCAGGAACGAAACCTCTGCGGCAACGAATACGGGGATCGACTCTTTGGTGCCGAATTTCGGCTGCGAATAAGCCGTGTACTCACCCTTGGCGATCTTGTCCGTTCCCGAACGCATACCCATGAATCCGCTGGCATCAACCGTTGACGAGGTGAAGAATGCGGTGCGACGTGGGTCGTCATATCCGTTCATGTAGCAGACGATCGAGGCGTTGACGCGCAGGTCGTTCCAACTCGATGCGGCCAGATTGTAGGGATTTGGTTCCAATCCGACACTCATCTTGGCATTTTGGCTGTTCTCGTCAATCACACCTCCGGCATCGGTGACAGCCTCTTCTGCCATCTTTTTCGCCAGTTCGGGTTTCACGTTGGAAATGCGGATTGCCATGCGCAGTTTGAGCGAATTGGCGAAACGCAACCACAAAGCATAGTCGCCTCCGTAGAGCGGATCGGCACTTTGCAGGTCGTTGAGCGATGTGATCGCCAGATATTCGTTCAGCGTCTTGATGGCGAAATCGAGATCTTTGAACATCTGCGTATAGACCACCTCCTGTGAGTCATAAGCTACTGCATATTTGCCCTTTTCGAGTTGCGAATAGGGGATCGGGCCGTAGCAGTCGGTGACGCGGAGCATGGCCCCGACACGGATGATCTGTGCCAATGCGAACAGGCGACCTTTGCCTGCGGTCTCTTTCTGGATGATGAAGTAGTTGCCATACAATTTCTGAAAGGGCGTATCGAACGGAATGCTGTTCCAACCGTCGGTGGCATTATAGGTGTTGAAATTGCTTCCGCCCCACGAGTTCGACATGGTGAAATAGCCGCCGAATGTTCCTGCAACCATTTGGTCGATCATCTGTGAGTCGTTCTGCTGTACGGAGCAGAGTGTTTTGATGGGTGCCGAGAAGAGCTGGGTTACATCAAGCTCCTGCGCATCGTAAGGGTTGGTATTGTACTCTTCGAAGTTACCCGTGCAACCGACCGTCATAAGTGCAGCGAACGAGCTTCCTATGAGTGATTTTAATATATTTTTCATGGCTGAAATCTGATTTAGAATTGCAGTTTGATGTTAAATCCGTAGTTACGCAGACTGGGCTGCATGAAGTAGTCCACACCTTGATAGAACGTGCTGGTGGTCGAAGGCGAAAGTTCGGGATCGAACGGAGCCTTGTTGTAGATCATCCAGAGGTTCTTGCCGACGAATCCGATGGTCAGATTCGCTTTGTTGCGGAACCAGCGTTTGGGCAATGTGTAGTTGACGCTCAACTCCTGCAAGCGAACGTTCGTTGCGCTGTAAATATAGTGTTCGCCCAGACCGCCGGTTGCGCCGCCCACGGTTTGGTAGTATTTCTGTGCATTGACGTAACCGGTGTTGATGTAGACCCCTCCGGCATCGCGTGCATCAGCCGATGATTTCGATACACCGAAGTAGTCGAGTACGCCTTGGGTGTTTGATACGCAGAGTCCGCCGACACGAGCCGAGAATACGGTTCCCAGTTCGATCCCCTTCCAAGCGAGTGTATTGCTCCAACCCATGCGATAGCGTGCCGCCATCTGTCCGATCTTGCGCGGGGTAGCATACTCTTCGGTTTTCAGACCACCGGTCTGCGAGTCAACCATAATGTCCCCGTTGCCGTCGTATGCAAGGTGCTTATCCACATAGAGATCCGACATGCTGCCGCCTTTGCGCAGGATGATACGCGGGCCATAGCCGTTGTAACCCAACGTGGCTACCTCCAACTGATCTTTGATGATCGGCTCTCCGGTGACGGGGTTGGTGGCGTGGCCGATCAACTCCTTCACTTCGCTCTGGTTGAGGGTGTAGGTTACCGATGAGTTCAGTCGCCAATCGCCCCACTTGTTGTTGTATCCCAACGACAGTTCGATACCTTGATTCTGGATGTTACCCGTTTGGATAATCGTAGAATTGTAGCCCGACGATGACGAGAGCGCAATGTTGAAGGTCTGGTTGTAGGTATTCGACCGATAGAACGAAATGTCGAAGTTGAGTTTGTTCCAGAATTTGGCATTCAAGCCCAATTCATAGGTCTTGGTATCCTCCGGACGCAAGTGGAGTGCCGGAAAGGTGGTCGAGGTAGCCCACTCGTGCGACTGCTCGTTATAGGTGTAGCCCGGGTTCGAGAGGTAGGCGGCAAACGAGTTTCCGGTTTTGGCCCACGAACCGCGAACCTTCAAATAGGAGAACCATTGCGGCAGATTGACCATTTGCGAAATGATTGCCGACAGACCTACCGATGGATAGAAGAACGATGATTGATCCGAGAAGGCCAACTGCGACTCCCAGTCATTACGACCGGTTACCGTCAGGTAGAGCATGCTCTTCCAGCCCACCTCGACACTGCCGTAAACACCTTGCGATTGGGTGTGTTCGGTCATCTGCTTGGGCTTGTAGTTGTTGGTATAGTCGATGTTGCGAATGGTGAAGAAGTTTGCTTTTTTGTCAAGGTTACCTTCGTTACCGGCCAAGTCGTAGAGTTGGTCGCGGATGGATGCTCCGATATTGGCATTGATCGAAAAGTCGTTCCATGTTTTATGTATGTTGACCAACACATCGGCGTAGGTGTTGCGGTCGCGACGATTGATCTCCGAGTAGAATCCGTTCTCTCCGGCAAATGTGGTCAATGTCGAGGCATAGCGTTGATCTTTGAGAATATAGTGTGAGTTGTCGATCTTGATACGACCCGAAGCGTCGATCCAGTCGGCGATCTCCCATTTGAGCGATGCGTTGAGCATGTAACGCTTTTTGTCGGTGGTGCGGTTCATGCGATTGGAGATCCAGTAGGGGTTTTGAAGGCTCAAACCCTGATCGCCGTAGGGCCAATATTGAAGGTTGATTGAACGAGCTTCGTTGTAACGCTCATACATACGCACATCGTTGAAGTTCTCGCCGCGAGGAAAGAGGTAAAGAGCAGGAATGGGATTGAAATACTGTCCCTGCGCGGTCATATTCCGATCGTGTTGGATGATGAAACTTGCGCCCATGTCCAACGTCAGTTTGTCTTTGGCAAACGATGTGGTGTTGCGTCCCGTGAAGTTATAACGGTCGTATTCGTTGTTAGGCAGGATACCGGCCGCATTGGTGGACGAGAGCGACAGGTAAGTTTGGTTCTTGGCGTTGCCGGTTGATACCGAAGCCGAGTTGATGATGTTCGTGCCGGTGTTATAGAACTGTTGGGGATCGTAATTCCCCCCCCCGACATTCACAGCTCCCCAACTGCCGAATTCTCCCGGAATATTCCCGTATTTTGACTGCATTTGGGGCATGATGTAGGCTGATGAGAATTGGGTGCTGTTGCCGATGGTGACCACGGTTTTGTCCTTATCGCCACGCTTTGTGTTGACCAAAATCACACCGTTCGAGGCAATATTACCGTATAATGCGGCAGCCGAAGGACCCGAAAGCATGTTGACCGACTCAATATCTTCGGGGTTGATGTCGGCGATACCCTCCGAGCCGGAACGACCCTCCAAGAAACCGTCCGAACCGCCGAACGAAGTGTTGAACATCGGAATACCGTCAATCACATAGAGGGCATTGTTATTACCCGTGATCGACTTTTCGCCACGGATCACTACGCGGGCAGCACCGCCCACACCGGCCGAGGACGAATTGATCTGGATACCGGCTACTTTGCCGACCAGCGAGTTGACGAAGTTGGCATCTTTGACCGTGGTCAACTCTTCGGCCTTGATCTGCTGGACGTTGTAGCTCAATGCCTTTTCATCGCGTTTGATGCCCAACGCCGTAACAACGACCGTCTGTACGGTCTGCGACTCCTCCTGCATGGTGACATTCAGCGAAGTCTGTCCGGCGTAGGCGATCTCTACGGTTTGGTAGCCAATGAGCGAGAATTGAAGAATCTCCCCGGGGGCAACGTTGAGTGTGTAGCGACCGTCAATCCCCGTGGCAACACCGCGTGATGAGCCTTTGACTACAACGGCCACTCCGACCATCGCACCTGCGGCATCGCTAACCGTACCGCTAACGCTACGCATGGCGTTGTTTGTGTTACTCAGTTTTTCGGATAAATAGACCTTTCCGCCTCGAATCTCCGAGGTGATATTGGTGCCGGCAAAGAGTTGTTCGAGTGCCGTGCGCAACTCCGTATCGGCAACATGGATAGATGCCGTTTGTTCGGGATCGACTGTCGGACGACTGTAATTCACCGGATAGCCCGTTTGGCGGGTAATGTCGGAAAAGATCTTTCCCAACTGCACATTTTGATGATTTAGTGTCACCTTCTGCGCCGATATTTGCAATACCGTACACAAAAGAGCGCCAACTAACAGCATGAGTTTAACTCTGTTCATAATTTAATAGTTTGGTTTTCGTGAGAGTTTTTTATCCCTCTCTGGCTAATTGACGCACAGCCTTGCCGAAAGTATGATAAAAATATGAAATTGTTGTGAATATTTTTTGAAAATATGCAAAAGCGGGTGCGGTGTATTTAAGAATTAAAAATTTGGGTGCAACCCCTCGAGATCGGAGATTGCACCCTAATTCTTAATAATAGTGTGTTAATTATACATTAATCAGTCGCTTACGGTCACCATTACGGTGGAATCCGTGCGGTTGAATTTCACAGGAGCTACGCTTTCCAGATCTTGTAGTACAGTATCGAGTTGATTGGCCCCCGTCGCAAGGGTGAAAGAATATTTATACGCGCGAAGATCCTGAACGGAAACTTTGATATTAAACCATCGTTCGAGATCGGTGACAACCTCCTCGAACGATGCGTCTTGAAACGCGATGATGTTCTTTTTCCAGCATGAGGTCTGTTCCGAGGAGATCTCGTGGTTGATATAGCCCAGCCCCGTGCTTTTATCGTACACGAGCTGCTCTTGGGGTTTAAGGTCGTAGGTATTTCCCTTGCCGGTGAGGGCAACACGTCCCTCGTCGAGCGAAACGATGATCTCTTTGCGATCGAGGTAGGCGTCGAGATTAAACTCTGTACCCAAAACCCGCACCTCGCAACCTTGGCTCTCGATGATGAAGGGCCGAGCGGAATTTTTATGTACTGAGAAGTAAGCCTCACCCACCAAGCGGATGCGGCGCGAGGAGAATCCGAATCGTTTGGGGTAGTAGATATGAGTGTCGGAGTTGACGTAGACGCGCGTTCCGTCTTGGAACAGGAATTGGAGTCGTTCGCCTTTGGCAACGTAGATCTCCTGCATGGGGTCGGTGCCGAATAGATCGACTTGTGTATGGAGTTTGGCTCCGATGCCGATCACCGCCAATAATGGAATTACTACCGCGGCTGCTATCATCAATCGACGGCGCAGACGACGCCTCCGGATGGCCTGCTCGATCTGTGCAAACATCTTCTCGGAGGGTATTTTATGGTTGACGCTCACCTCTTCGGTGCGGTTCGATGCCGTCTGTTCCAAATTCTCGGAGATCATCTGCGACAGACGAACTTGACCTTCGGGGGTGGCGAACCATGTTGCCACTTCGCGAGCCTCGTCCTTAGTTCCGAGATCGGCCAAAACTCGATCTATGATCTCATTGCTGGGGTGTTTCATTATTTCGTGTTTATTACTTGACGCTTAACCATACAAAAAGTATGAGTATAAGAGCCGGTATTGTGTAATTTTTCAATACATATTCACGTAGCATCTTAATTGCCTGTGTGTAGTGGCTTTTTACGGTATTCACCGTAATGTCCAATTGATCGGCGACCTCTTGGTTGGAACGACCGTCCCGTTTCATGCGGCAGATCTCCCGTTTTTGATCGGGCAATTGAGCAATCGCTTCGTCCAAGAGTTCGTTGCGGTGTTCGCGGTCGAGTACTTCGATTAGATTATCTTCGTATGAAAGGGTGGTTTGTGCGATCTCGTAATTGCGGACGGTCGCGCTGATGTTGCTTCGTATCTGGCTGATGATATAGTTCTTTGTCATCGTGAAGAGGTAATTGCGCAAGTTGTTTGTGACGGCAATCTCATCGCGATACTCCCACAAACGGGCGAAGACGAACTGAACGGCATTCTCGGCTGCTTCGCGCTCTTTGATAAAGCGGAAGGCTGTGGCGTAGAGCAGTCGGTTGTAGCGTTCGTAGATCGCCGTGAAAGCCTCGCCGTCATTGTTTTTGACGGCATCCATCAATTCGCCATCGGAGGTCGAATTGTAATTTTCGTTTTTTTTGAGCACAATTACACCCATAATGATTACAAATGTAATCAAAATCTGCGTATCTCACGCATGAAAAAACGCCCGAATGCAAATTCGGGCGTTTGGCGTGCAGATTGCGACTCTTTTATAATAAAGGTATGACCGTTACGTAAATTCCGGCGATGATCGCCGAGGTAATCACGCCTGTGATATTGGCTCCCAGCGCATCGGGTAATACCATTGAGGAGGGGTTGTCTTTGTAGACAATCTTCTGAGCCACCTTGGCCGTTGTCGGTACACAACTTACGGCGGCGATGCCGATGACCGGGTTGAAGTTACCACGTTTAATGAAATACATGGCGTAACCGCCCAAGATACCGCCGATACCCGAAATCAGTAACGCGAGAATACCCAATATGAGTAGTTTGAGCACCGTGGGGTTGAGCAGTGTGTGCGCATCGCAGAGAATACCCAACAGGATGCCCAGAAAGAAGGTGGATCCGTAGAGCATCGGGCCGCTGATGAAATCGTTGACATGTTTGAGCCCCGACTCTTTGATGACGATGCCGATAAAGAGCGAGAAGAAGAGCGGTGCGGCCACCGGAAAGAGTAGGCACAAGATGACACACATTACCACCGCAAACGAAATTTTCGTAGCAGCACTATACTGTTTGGGGGCTTTTTTGGGTGGTTGCATCTTGATGGCACGCAGCCGTTTTGGAACCATGGCTCGTACCAAATAGGGGTAGCCGCCATAGGTCAATCCCAGATAGAGATAGGCAACCACGGTGATCGGCACGAAGATGCTTTTCGAGAGGTTCAACGATGTAAAGAGCACCATTGGGCCATCGGCTCCGCCGACCATGGCGATGGATGCGCTGTCGCTGGGAGATAACCCCATGGCATAAGCGATCGGTACAACGGCAAAGGTTCCCAACTCAGCACACAGAGCCAGAAACATACTCTGCAAGGGTTTTGCCAGCAGAAAATTGATGTCGAGCATCGTGCCGATTCCCATGAAGATCAGGCAGGCGATCAGACCGTTGCTGAACATGAAGGTGTAGACCGGTTGCAGAAAGTCGATTTGAAGCACATTCATCAACTGGTCGGTATCGGTCACCATCGGGTCGAGGAATAAATTTCCCAGCGTACCCCCCGGAAAGATCAATACTCCGGCATTGACAGCCGCCATACCCAGCCCCATGGGGATCATGACCAGCGGTTCGAGAATCTCCTTGCGACCCAGATATACCAATAGAATACCCAATAGAATCAGCCCGATACGGCTGTACATAATCGCAGGATCGGATTGCAGTAGGGTCGAGATCCCTTGAAAAATATTATTCAGATCAAATTTTTCCATGGTGCATCTCTAATAGACATTTCATCTCCGAATCCTCTCTTTCCGAAGTATCGCAGTTGCCGAGATGACACTCTGCCAACTCGTCCATCGTCTGTGACGTGCCGATTTGTGTCTGCGAGCAACGGGCAAATTCGGCGAGGCACTCACGGCTCATCGAAACCGAGCGGATATAATTATACGAATAGAAGGTCTTTATGCGGTAGGCGCGCATCCAAACGCAACTTTGCCACCAAGCTGTGGCGAGACTCTTGCGATTCAGACCGGTCAAAAAGAAGGTCATCAGTTTCAGCAGGTAGGCAAAAGCAATGCCCACCAAAAATGTGAACCCCATCATCAGCAGGGTCTCCTGAACAATATATAGCGTACTCATTTTCTTGTTTTGTTGTGTGCCGAATCTACTTCATTCGACACGGTTGACCGATCTCACGTCAACGACGGATTGCGGTTGTTTATAGAGTGGCCGTGAGCCGATAGGCGCATAGCCGGAGGACACAATCTCTCCGCAGCGGGGGCGAGGTGTGTCCGAACGAAGGTTGAAAATGAGGGCTAAATGACAAGAATACCGAATCGCAGATAGTCGGCATTGTGGAGCGGTAGGGGGGTGGAAAGGCTCGTCTTGATGCGAGCGAGAATCGACCACGGAGAGCAACTTTGAATGCCGGAGAAGATCCGATCCGAAAGTGCGTTGCGTATCTCTACGGAGAGTTTTTGCTGCCGATCGTTGATTTTACGCACCACACGCAAAGGGGCGGGAACGGAGAGTTCTACGGTCTCCGTTGCAAAACAATCGGTGTATTTGGGTGTGATAAGACTTTGTTCCGACGAGCGTAGAGAACCGGTGACGGCGGCACGTCCGGTATTTGAACTCTTTGCCGGAGCCGAAGCTGCCGAGGAGAGGAAGAATACCAGAAGAATAGCGATTATGAACGTGTAATTTTTCATATGCACAAAGCCGTACACAAAGCTATTTACTTTTTTTTAATAATGCAAATAGATCGCCGAATCTTTTTTTTGCAGCCCGTTTTTTTGTCGGGATCGGATGTAAATTGTCCGAAAAGCGAAACTGACACAACTTTTTTGGGGGCAAAATGAGGTTTTCATCTATAAAAGCGTATCTTTGCCACGCAACGTATGTTGAGCAATCGTTGTGTGCAGTTACTGATGATGGAGAGATTGAGATACCTATTAATCCTGCTGCTCTTTGTGTTAGCCGGCAGTTTGCAGAACATTTCGTCGCAAGATGAAGTGCGGCCTGTGGCACCATCGCTGGTCAAATCCTCCGTGATTGACTTCCATTTGGCGGTGAGCAACTATCTCTCGGCCGAGATCTGCGTCATCGACTCCTCGTTTACGACTCCCGTGGTGTCGCTCGATCACAAAGCGGTGCTGCGCCAGCGGAGCGAATTGAGATCGGCATCTGCTCGTGATTTCGATGTGCGCACGGTTATGCGCCTCTACTCGCGTCCGCAGCACGATAATGCTGTTGATTACTACATCTTTTCGCTGGGGCATATTCTGATTTAGCCCCGGATTCGTCGGATTGATCCGAAGTCGCTCCGCAACAGTGTGTGCTGTTTGCGGTTTTCCTCTATTTTCGATCATAAATCGTAAAATATTATAACGTATGTATTTCACACTATTGGTGGTTGTCATTCTGACGGCCATAGCGTTGGTGGCGGTTGCATTGGGTATTGCCCGCGCCGTATCACCGCGTTCGTACAACCCCCAGAAAGGCGAGGCGTATGAGTGCGGTATTCAGACACGCGGTCGTTCGTGGATGCAGTTTAAGGTGGGCTACTACCTCTTTGCGATCCTCTTTCTGCTGTTTGATGTTGAGACCGTTTTTCTCTTTTCGTGGGCGGTTGTGGTGCAGGATCTGGGGGTCTACGGATTGGTTAGCATCCTGTTTTTCTTGTTAATTTTGATTTTGGGTCTGGCCTACGCTTGGCGGAAAGGAGCTTTGGAATGGAAATAAAATTGCCGAATATCAAGTCGATGAAGCCCTGTGACTTCAACGACAACGAATACCTCGAAACGATGATTCGCGAGCTGCGCGAGCATCAGACCAATGTGGTGGTGGGGTGTTTGGATGAAGTGATTAACTGGGGGCGTAGCAACAGCCTTTGGCCATTGACCTTTGCTACGAGTTGCTGCGGCATCGAGTTCATGTCGGTCGGTGCGGCGCGCTATGATTTTGCCCGCTTTGGGTTTGAAGTGGCGCGAGCTTCCCCGCGACAGGCCGATTTTATCATGGTAGCCGGTACGATCACCCACAAAATGGCTCCCGTGCTTAAACGCCTTTACGACCAGATGGCCGACCCGAAATATGTGATTGCTGTCGGCGGATGCGCCGTGAGCGGAGGCCCATTCAAACGTTCGTACCATGTGGTCAACGGGGTGGATCAGATTCTGCCGGTGGATGTCTACATTCCGGGCTGTCCGCCGCGTCCCGAAGCGATGCTCTACGGTTTGATGCAACTTCAACGCAAGGTGAAGGCGCAACGCTTTTTCGGCGGGGTGAACCGTCATATCGATCGTGCGGAATACGAGGCCGAGCAACGTCGTGTACGGGGCTCGCAGCAACAAAACCTTGAAAAACAAGAATTATGATTCAGAGAGATAAAATCATGAGTTGGGAGCCTGCGGCAGTCTGGTCGGAGGGAGGCGATGGCGTATTTACCATTGCGGCCGATCGGTTTCGACCTTTGGCTGAGCGGCTCTACACCGAGGGTTTCGACTTTTTGCGCAGTCTGACTGGGGTCGATTGGGGCGATGAGGGATTGGGTGTTATCTACCATCTCGAAGCGACGGCCACGGGTCAAACAATCGCCCTGCGCACGGCAACTACCGATCGCGAGCACCCCGTGTTGCCTACGGTGAGTGATTTGTGGAAGGCGGCAGAGCTTAACGAGCGCGAGGTCTTCGATTACCTTGGCATTCGGTTTTTGAACCACCCCGATATGCGCCGTCTTTTTTTGCGTGACGACTGGGTGGGTTACCCCCTGCGTAAGGATTACGATCCGGCGGCCAATCCGCTTCGCATGACCAACGAGGAGTCATCGGACAGCACTTCATCGCTCGAAATGCGTTCAGATGGTAGCTTTGTACGCCGTCATAGTGCTCTGTTCGAGGACGAGGAGTATGTCATCAATATCGGCCCGCAGCACCCTGCTACCCATGGTGTATTGCGTTTCCGCGTGTCGCTCGAAGGCGAGTTGATCCGCAAACTCGATGTGCATTGCGGATACATTCACCGTGGCATCGAGAAGATGTGCGAAGAGTTAACCTATCCGCAAACTTTGGCATTAACCGACCGATTGGATTACCTCGGAGCATCGCAGAACCGCCATGCGCTCTGCATGTGCATCGAACGCGGATTGGGGGTCGAGGTGTCGGAGCGCGTGCAGTATATCCGCACGATCATGGACGAGTTGCAGCGTATCGACTCACACCTGCTCTTCTTCGCCTGTCTGTGTATGGATATGGGGGCGTTGACCGCTTTTTTCTACGGATTCCGCGATCGCGAAAAGGTACTCGATATATTGGAGCAGACCACCGGAGGCCGACTGATCCAAACCTACAATACGATCGGCGGCGTGCAGGCCGATATTCATCCCGAATTTGTGCGGAAAGTCAAGGCTTTCATTGCCTATATGCGACCTGTGATGCGCGAGTACCACGAAATATTTACGGGTAATGTCATTGCGCAGGAGCGTCTGAAAGGAACGGGCGTGTTGTCGCGCCAAGATGCCATCTCGTTTGGAGCTACGGGCGGTACGGGACGAGCTTCGGGCTGGGCGTGCGATGTGCGCAAACGGCATCCCTATGCCATGTACGGTCAAGTTGATTTCGAACAGGTGCTCTATGCCGAGGGGGACTGTTTTGCCCGTTATATGGTGCGTATGCGCGAGATCGAACAGAGCTTGAATATCATTGAAAGCC
>CAYOKU010000032.1:0-26824 GCA_964404645.1 uncultured Alistipes sp. | reverse complement strand
GGAATCACTTCGTTGACATCACCCGTGATGGCGTAGTCGGCGATCTTATTGATCGGGGCTTCGGGATCGGTGTTGATCGAGATAATCATCGACGATTGATCCATACCGGCCGTATGTTGAATTTGACCCGAGATACCACACGCAATGTAGAGTTTCGGACGTACCGTCACTCCGGTCTGACCAACCTGACGCGCATGCTCGGTAAATCCAGCATCAACCGCCGCACGGCTCGCACCGACCTCTCCGCCTAACACGTCGGCCAATTCGTGCACAAGTTTAAAATTCTCCTTCGAGCCGATACCGTAACCTCCGGCAACGATGATGCCCGCACCTTTGATGTCAATCTTTCGCTCCTCGATGTGGCGTTCCACGATTCTCACAGCCAGATCGGTATCCTTGACAAATTTCTGCCAGTCAATCGGCTTCACAGTACCTGCACCCGGTTTTGCCGCATACTCCTTGCGCATCACGCCCTCGCGAACGGTGGCCATTTGCGGACGATGATCGGGATTGACAATCGTTGCGATGATGTTGCCGCCGAAAGCCGGACGGATCTGGTAGAGCAGATTTTTGTATCCACGACCGCTTTTGGGATCGGCATGATCGCCGATGACCAACTGGGTACAGTCGGCCGTCAAGCCGCTATGCAAGGCCGATGAAACACGTGGGCCAAAATCACGACCCACGGGCGTTGCACCGAAGAGTACGATTTGAGGTTTCTCCTGCTCGATCAAGCCACACATAACAGCCGTATGGGGCAACGTACGGAACGGTGCAAAGATCTCATGATCGGCAGTCCACACGGTATCAGCACCGTATTTAGCCAATTCCGTTTCCATGCCGCCCAACTTCTCACCCAGCACTACCGCTTCAAGTTTCACACCGAGTGTCGCAGCCAGTTCGCGACCTTTGGTCAGCAATTCGAGGCTCACATCGGCGATTTTACCGCCTTCGAGCTCGATATATACGAAAATATTGTTCATCTTATTCAGCCGTTAACCGAGCGTGTGGCTCGCAATGAGTTCAACCATCAGTTCATTGATATCGCAATCCGAAGCGGTGAGTTTCTTGGACTCCTTGGCTTGGAAAACAACATTTTCGATCTTCTTGACCTTGGTCGGCGAGCCGATCAGACCCAACTGTTGCTCATCGGGATTGACATCGGCAGCAGCCCACTCCACGATTTGCAGATACTCCTTCGCAGCAGCGCGTTGTGCGGCAGGCGATTCGGGAGCAGCAGCTCTCTCCGAATCAGAGAGGGCACACTTGAACTTCATGACACGGCGAGCGTTGCGCGGACGGCACTCGGCAGCCGATGCATTGACCGTAACAACCGCCGGCACCGGGCACTCGACTACCTCGGTTCCGTGCTCCAAACGGCGTTTGATAACCAGCGAGGAAGATTTGATCTCAACGATCTCCTCAGCATAGGTCACCTGAGGCAAACCGAGTTTTTCGGCTACCTGCGGTCCAACCTGTGCTGTATCGCCGTCGATAGCCTGACGACCGGCAAAAATCACATCGGGTTCGATTTTGCGCAGCGCACAAGCCAGCGCATAGGAGGTTGCCAAGGTATCGGAACCGGCAAACTTCCGGTCGGAGAGCAGGTAACCACCATCGGCTCCGCGAAACATGGCATCACGGATAATATCGGCAGCACGCTGCGGGCCCATC
Source organism: uncultured Alistipes sp. (assembly GCA_964404645.1). GTDB lineage: Bacteria > Bacteroidota > Bacteroidia > Bacteroidales > Rikenellaceae > Alistipes. The sequence continues at coordinate 25,150 of CAYOKU010000032.1, read as the reverse complement.
GTCAGAATATGCACCGTAGCACCCTCGACACGGTCTTTAAGCCGCAGAGCCGCCTCCAACGCATTAAGGTCTTCGGGGTTGAATATGGCCGGAAGTGCCGCGCGATTGACAGTCCCTTCGGGTGTCATCGCATCCTTACCCACATTGCGGGTATCGGGCACTTGCTTCGCCAAGACAACGATTTTAAGTTGTGTTTTCATAGATAAGTATAGATTACTAATGTCGGTTTCTTTCTATCGGCCACGGCTCATCGCTCTTTGCGGCTCGGTGGCAACTCTACTCCCGTCACCCACCCTTTACGAAAAGGATTCCGGTTCCGGCTACACGACCCGATTGCGAACGGTGATTACACAAAAACGCACCCCGAACGAATCGGGATGCGTCATTTTTATCGCACGATCGTTTCGTCGCGATCGGGGCCAACGGAGATAATCTTGACAGGAACACCCGTCTGACGTTCGATGAACTCCACATAGCGTTTAAACGCTTCGGGGAACTCCTCGTAACGGCTCACCTTCCGCAAATCGCATTTCCAACCCTCAAACTCGGTATATACGGGTTTGATCTGTGCATTCACATCGTATGGGAATTCGGTCGTACTGCGACCTTCAATTTCGTAGGAGGTGGCGATCTTAATCGTCTCGAAATCGTTCATCACGTCCGATTTCATCATAATTAACTGTGTCACGCCGTTAATCATGATCGAATATTTCAGCGCAACCATATCGAGCCATCCGCAGCGACGTTCACGGCCGGTCACAGCACCAAATTCGTGACCGATCTGCCGCAGCGTGTTACCCGTCTGATCAAACAGTTCGGTCGGGAATGGGCCGCTGCCCACACGGGTACAGTAGGCTTTAAAGATGCCGAACACCTCGCCTATACGGTTCGGTGCGACACCCAACCCCGTACAAACACCGGCCGAAACCGTATTCGATGAGGTTACAAAGGGATACGATCCGAAATCAACGTCGAGCAACGTACCTTGTGCCCCCTCGGCCAAGATCGACTTATCTTGCGCAATACAGTCGTTGACAAAATATTCGCTGTCGATGATGTGGAATCGTTTGAGGTACTCCACCGCATCAAACCACTCTTTTTCCAGATCGGTAATATCGTATTGAAAGCCCAGATCATGCAGCATCTTTTCGTGGCGTGCTTTGGCCGCAGCATAAATCTTTTTAAAATCGGGACTCAGCAGATCGCCCACGCGCATTCCGTTGCGGCTGACTTTATCGGTATAGGTCGGGCCGATACCCTTGCCGGTCGTGCCGATTTTGGCACTACCTTTAGCTGCTTCGTATGCAGCATCGAGAATACGATGGGTCGGCAGGATCAGGTGCGCCTTTTTCGAAATGCAGAGTTGCTTGGTCAGATCATGACCACTCTTGGCCAGCTCTTCGGCCTCGGCACGAAACAAAATGGCATCAAGAACCACACCGTTGCCAATGATATTGGTCTTACCGCCCTGAAAAATTCCAGAGGGAATCGAGCGGAGCACGTACTTCTCGCCGTTAAATTCGAGTGTGTGACCGGCATTGGGGCCGCCCTGAAAGCGGGCTACAACCTCATAATGAGGTGTCAGAACATCCACGACTTTACCTTTGCCCTCGTCACCCCATTGTAGGCCGAGGATCACGTCTACTTTTTTCATTGTGTTACGGTTTCAATATTTTTATGCTGCAAAAGACATTTTTTGCATTCAAAGGTACGAAATAAGAATGAAAAAACCTTTTTCAAACTATAAATTTATCATCACTCTATAAACAAAACATCGCAGCATCTATTCGACGCCGCGACTCCTTTTAACTCCATTTCGGCCTCAGAGCAATAGCAGCCTCACTTTTCTAACGCTCCTCAACCGACACCGTTCCATCATACAACAGCGCACCGAATTGTTGTCCGGCAGCCGTATAGATCGTCCGTAGAGCTGCGCATCCGCGCGCATCGACACCTCCGCTCATCGCAAGCGAACAGTGCGACACATCGAGCGTAGTCAGCGCATTATCACGGCAATCGACACGGCGCAACGATCCGTTCGTTGTCAGATCGAGCGAAACAATCCGATTGACACGACACACCAGATCGGTCAGTCCTCGCAATTCATCAATTTGCAAACTTTCCAACCGATTTTCGGAACAATCCGCGCGCTCCAACGCTCGACACACACGCAGATCGAGTGTTGTCAAAAGATTCCGTGCACAACTGAGCCTGCGTAAATTGGGAAATTCACGCAGATCGGTCAGCGACACAACACCTCGATCCGAACAGTCGATCTCCACAACACGTCGCATCTCGTAACGCGAAATGCGACGATTGTTGTCAAAATCGAACCGTTCCAGACAATAGGCCTCGAACTGCTTATCGTAAAATACCGGATAGCTATTTTTGAGCTGCTCGTCGCGATCATCTTCGGCAAGGCCGCAAGCCGCGCCCAAACACAAGATCGACAAAACAAGCAAGCAGCGCATAGGCATCAGATGTTGACGTCGTCGTCTCCGTCATCAGACGAATCGGACGAATCCTCATCGTTTCCTTGAATGTCGTCGGCACCTTTAATATCGTCGTCGTAGAAGTCCTTCTCGTCCTCCTCCTGCGCGTTGTCATCGATCTTCACATCGATCTTCACCAGATAGGCCACTTCGTCCGTATCGAAAGGCACGGCATAGAAGAAATCACCATTGGGTTTATCGACTCTCATCATTGATTCGGTAAATCCCAGCGGGTATTTTTCTTTGACCGCGTCTTGCAGTTCTGCGCTCAAATTATGATAGCTCGTTACGATGTGTTTCTTTGCCATATTCTGTTTGGTCATAATAATACTTGGAAATTTTCTGCAAGTATAAGCAAAATTTGTCGTTCGCACCAAATCTGAATTTATTTTTTGATTTTTTTTTGAAATTGTCCGATCTTCTGAACAAAATATGTACCTTTACGCAGGTTATACATATATTTATACACTTATGATACGCACTCGGATCGAGGAGCTGCGCCGCCTGCTCGAACGCCACAACTATAAATACTACGTTGAGAATGCGCCAGAAATTTCGGATTTCGAATTCGATACTAAGATGCGCGAATTGCAGGATTTGGAGCGCGCACACCCCGAATACGCCGACCCCAACTCGCCCTCGGTACGTGTAGGCAGCGACCTATCGACCGAGTTTCAAACCGTCAAACACCGGTTTCCGATGCTTTCGCTGGGCAACACCTATTCGCTCGAAGAGCTGCATGACTTTATCGAGAGGATCGACCGCGAAACAGGCCAAGTAGATTTTGTTTGCGAACTCAAATTCGATGGTACCGCCATTTCGCTGACCTACGAACACGGCGCATTGTTGCGTGCTGTGACACGCGGCGATGGAGTCGAGGGCGATGATGTCACCGCCAATATCCGCACCGTGCGTGCCGTACCGCTGCATTTGCAGGGCAATGACTGGCCCGATTATTTCGAAATTCGGGGTGAGATTCTGATGCCTTATGCCTCGTTTGACAGGCTCAACACCGAACGCGAAGCGGCCGGAGAGCCGCTCTTTGCCAATCCGCGCAACGCCGCCGCCGGAACGCTCAAACAGCAGGCCTCGGCCGTAGTAGCCAAACGCGGGCTGGATTGCACACTCTACCAATTGGCCGGTGACGACCTTCCGTTCTCTTCGCATTGGGAAAGTCTACGCAAGGCTCGTGAATGGGGATTCAAGATCTCGGATAAGAGTCAGATTTGCCATTCCGTTGCCCAGATTGACGCATACATCAACTTTTGGGACGAGGCGCGCCATTCGCTCCCCTTCCCTACCGATGGCGTAGTCATCAAGGTCAACGACTTCACCGTGCGCCGTCAATTGGGATTCACTGCAAAGGCCCCGAAATGGGCCGTAGCCTACAAATTTAAGGCCGAGCAGGCTCTTACACGGCTCGACAACATCACGTTTCAAGTAGGTCGCACGGGTGCAATCACCCCCGTGGCCAACCTCGAACCGGTGTTATTGGCCGGCACGACCGTGCGCCGCGCTACGCTCCACAACGCCGAGCAAATGGCGCAGTTAGACATCCGCACGGGTGACATGGTCTACGTGGAGAAGGGGGGCGAGATCATCCCGAAGATTACAGGCGTAGAGTTATCACTGCGGCCGACCGACAGCGTACCGTTTGAATACATTACCCAATGCCCCGTCTGTCACACACCGCTGGTGCGTTATGAAGGCGAAGCCAAACACTACTGCCCCAATCAGAGTCATTGCCGACCTCAGATCGTCGGTCGCATCATCCACTTCATTCGCCGCAAGGCAATGGATATTGACGGATTGGGCGAAGAGACGGTCGAATTGCTCTTCGAAAACGGGTTATTGGGCGACATCGCCGATCTGTATGACTTGCGTGCCGAACAGTTATCCGTCCTGCCGCGTTTGGGCGATAAATCGGCCGATAACATCATTCGTTCGATACGTCAAAGCACCGAAGTGCCGTTTCACCGCGTATTGTTCGGATTAGGAATTCGTTTTGTGGGCGAAACCACAGCCAAGTATCTTGCCGAGCAGTTCCGCTCGCTCGATGCTGTGATCGGAGCCTCTCGCGAGGAGTTGACACAAGCCGATGAGGTGGGAGCCAAGATTGCCGATTCAATTGTCGATTACTTCGCCGATGAGGGTAACCGCCAAATCATCGAGCGGTTGCGCACCGCAGGACTTCAATTCGAATCCGTAGCACGCGAACAGACCTCCGATAGACTTGCCGGCCGGAGTTTTGTCATATCGGGTAAATTTGCAGCACACAGTCGCGATGAATTGAAGGAGTTGATCGAGATGCACGGCGGCAAGAATCTGGCGGCCGTATCGAGCCACGTAGATTACATCGTAGCCGGCGAGAATATGGGTCCCGCAAAACGCAAAAAAGCGGAGAGTTTAGGGGTGAAGATTATCTCCGAGTCGGAATTTATGACAATGGTCGAGAGCCGCTCACAACTCCCCCTGCAAGGTGACTTGTTCGGAGATTAACACAAAAAGAGAAAAAGAGATTCAAATAATTGGAGGTCGTTTGTACAGCGCAGCCGCATATGGGACGCACCTCATTACGCATGATAAATTAGAGACTATTACCATGATTCGCAGTAAACTCACCGGCGTAGGCGCCGCAATGATTACACCCTTTACGGCCGATGGCCGCGTTGACTATAAGGCTTTGGCACGTATGATCGACTACGTGATTGACGGCGGAGTTGATTATATTGTCGCCTTGGGCACTACGGCCGAAACCCCGACCCTCTACATGCCCGAACGCGCCGTGATCGCCATGTTCATCACCAACCAAATCGCAGGCCGCGTACCGTTGGTTATGGGAGTCGGTGGCAATTCAACGTCCGAGGTTCTCGACCAGTTACGCGAATTCGACCTGCGTGGCGCAGATGCCATATTGAGTGTCACCCCTTACTACAATAAACCGTCACAAGAGGGGCTTTACCAACACTTCCGCACCGTATCACAACACTCACCACTGCCGATTATTCTCTACAACATCCCCGGACGTTCGGGGGTCAACATGACCTCGGACACCACCTTGCGCATCGCGCGCGACTTCTCGAACGTCATCGGCATCAAAGAGGCATCGGGTGACATTGAGCAGATGCAGCGTATTATCGAAAATCGGCCGGAGGGATTCATCGTCTTATCGGGCGATGATGGCATGACACTTGATCTGATGAGGCGTGGCGGAGATGGCGTTATCTCGGTGGCAGCCAACGCTTTTCCTCGCCGGTTCATGCATTGTGTCAATCTGGCCAAAGAGGCTCATTGGACGGAAGCCGAACAGGCGTTTGCACAACTCGATGAGGCGATCCACGCCCTGTTTGAGGAGGGAAATCCGGTCGGCGTGAAATGTGCGCTCTCGGTCATGGGTAAAATCGGGTCCACGATGCGTCTACCACTCGTTTCGGGTTCGGAGGCGTTGCGTGAAAAATTTAAAATGCTGATCGCCAAATACGATTTGCGCTAATTTTGCGTTCGTAGAAAAAAATAGTATCCGAATGAAACGTCTTCTGCTTCTGCTGGCCGCTCTGCCGATCATTGCCACAGCCAAAGTTCCCAACGAGGAGAATATCCTCGACCGCACGATGAACCCCGAATCACCGTTCTACTATACGCAGCTCATGCTACGCTACAACACCGGAGATGCCACGCTCACCGACGAGGATTATCACTACCTCTACTATGGCTATACCTATCAGGACGACTACAAACCGATGGCGGCAAATCCCGATCTGGATAAGTTGCTCCTGCTGGCCGGTGGGCTTGATCCCGACAAACCGTTGGTAGAGACGCTCGAAGGAATCATCTCGGTGGGTAGCGATGCGCTCAAACGCGATCCGTTCAGCCCAAAGATCCTCAACCTGATGTCCTACGCCTACGGAGCATTGGGCAATAAGGAGCAGGAGGAGGCTTATTCACGCCGCATGCAGGGTGTCATCCGAGCCATACTCGATTCGGGTGACGGGCTGACACAAAAGAGTCCGCGTCATATTCTGATGTTCGACCATGCGTTGGATCTACTTTCGGCCGAGGGGCTCCCCACAGACAAGGCGCGCATCATCAGCCGCGAGGTGGAGTATGTACCGCTGATTACCCCCCAAATAATAGATGGTAAAAAACAGAAAGGATACTATTTCGATTTCAGCCGCGTCTACCGCAACAAGCCCGAAGGCTACACCTACCAACGCGACCGGACTTGGCAGTTCAACAACCTAAAACCTCGCACCTACAAATAATGAAACCACTCTTTGCCTTTTTGCTCGCAGTCACCCTACTGACAGCATGCTCCAAAGAGCCTGAATCGGGCTATAATCCCACCCAGAAAGCGGATCGCACCGTGTTGGTCTATATGCCCGGCACCTCGTTAATCTATTTCTTCAACCTCAACATCGCCGGCATCCGCAAGGCGGTGGACGCATCGACTCCGGGTAGTAATAATCGCATTTTAATCTGCTACCAACCCCAAAATAACTCTTCGGCCGTTTTACAGGAGATCTATTACGACCGCAAAAAAGGGAGATCGGAGATCATCACATTGAAGACATACACCGATTTTGAAGCCTCCTCTTCGGAGAGTGTCGGCCAACTCTTTGCCGATGCCGCAGCAATTGCTCCGGCGAAGCATAACGGGTTAATCATCGGCTGCCACGGCAAAGCATGGATTCCGGCACAATCCGGTTTATTGCAGAGTCGCAACCGGAAGCGAACAGCCTCCGACTACGATCTCTTCACGCCGGCTGAGGGGGCTTTGCCGACCCGATCGTTCGGCGATTCAAGACACGAAATGGACATCAAGGATTTGGCCAACGCACTCGGCGCACTCTCCCATAAGTTCGAATACCTGCTCTTCGATGACTGTTTCATGGCCAATATCGAAACCGTCTACGACCTGCGTTCATCGGTCGATTATGTGATTGGAGCTCCGTGCGAAATCATGGCCGCCGGCTTTCCTTACGACCGAATCATCCCGTTGCTCTTCGCCTACGACACGACCTTAGGTGTTCTGACAAAGGCATGTTACGAGTTTTGGAACTTCTACGAAAACGATTGGAATACGATCTCCGGCAACCAACAATCGGGCTGCATTTCAATCACTGCAACCGCCGAATTACCGGCTTTGGCCGAGGTGATGCGCCGTGTTAATGGGGCAAAAGGAACGTACAACATCAACGAATTGCAATATTACGAAGGGTTATCAAGCCACCTATTTTATGATCTGGGACACTATGTATCGCTCGCCTGCACCGATACTGCTCTACGCAACGAATTTGCCGCCCAACTCAAAAGAACTGTCCCGATAAAGTACAACACCGCTAAATACTACTCAACCTACAACAAAATTCTCAATCCGATCACCTACTATTCGGGAATTTCCGTCAGCGAACCTGCGACCCGATTTGTGAGCGAAAATCGCCAGACAAACTGGTATCAGGCCACCCATTAACGGCCGGGATTATTTCAGCACCGGCAATTTGAGGCCGAATCGCACGGCTATAATCCGCATAGCAATCACACTGGCCGCCGTTGCAATTTGCAGCGGCGCGCCCGACAATCCGGCTAAATCACCGATTCCGAAGACAATGCCTCCAAAGACACAGGCCAAAGCGTAGATCTCCTTACGGAAGATCAGCGGCTCTTCGTTAATCAGAATATCGCGCAACACTCCGCCTGCCGCGCCGGTCATTGTACCCATAATCACAGCCACCCACAACGGGAAACCCGCCGCGAGCGTCTTCTCGATGCCAACAACCGTAAAAAGCCCTAAGCCGATCGCATCGAAGATAAAAAAGGTATTGTTAAGTCGGATAAGATAGCGTCCGAAGAGAATCACCACCCCCAATGCAATCGCCGTCACGATCATATAGACACTATCCAGCATCCAGAACGGAGTCTGCGAGAGCATCACATCGCGTAGCGTTCCGCCACCGATCGCCGTGGTAAGTCCCACCACATACGCCCCGAACCAATCGAATCGCTTGGCCGACGCAAGACGAATACCGCTGATCGCAAAGGCCAGCGTACCCAACATTTCAAGCACAAAATAGACTGTCATAACAGGCGACAAAGATAATTAAAAATTAAGAAGCTGTTTTAGAAACTGTTTAATTTGTTAACGAAGTTATTTTGAGTTGATTTTTATTACCTTTGCCCTATCACTCAATATAGTATCAGCATAAAAGATGAAAAAAGTTAGAAAGTTCATTTCAGTTGTCTTCGTGGGTCTCCTATTCTTGCTGACAACATTGGGAATAATTGGCTACTTTATCGCCAACGAAGAGTTTAAAAATCCCAAAGAGAATTATACTACTATTGGAAAACGGATTTATACTGCCGTACCTGCAATGATGATAGACACGCTTTATGATTCGCTCAACCTAAGTGGACGTGGAATTAAAATAGGTGTATTGGATGTAGGATTTGGAGGATTGCGGAAACGCGCTTGGACTAAAAACCTACATGTAGCCGCTTATGCTAATTTTATAAATTGTGATACTTTAGGATTTTTCGAAGAGAAACCTGGAAGAGAAAGAGATCACGGAGCCTATTCTTGCGCATGTATCGGAGGATACATTGCAAGTGACACTATAAAGGGACTGGCATATAATGCATCGTATTATTTGGCCGAAATAGACGATTTTGATTCCGAACCACGTTTGGAGGAAGTACGTATGATGAATGCGATACGCTGGTTATTGGCTCATAATGTAGATATAATAAACTCTTCTTGCGGATATACAATTTTTGATGATTTTGACGGATATTCTGTTCAGATGCTTGACGGACAGTCCTCTCGCATTTCATGTTTTGTAGATAGTGTGCTTCAAGCCAATCCCAACTTGATATTTATCCAAAGTATGGGTAATGAGGGAAACAAACCATGGCGTTATAATAACTTCCCAGCCGATGTCCGGGAGGTAATAGCCGTAGGAGCGATAGGAAAGGATGGCATAACCCGAGCCCATTATAGTTCCATAGGCTGGGAAGGAACCGAATACATAAAACCCGATGTATGTGCGTATGTGCAACCGCCTCGCAACGGTACTTCATTCTCTACACCTGCTATTGCAGGATTGTGTGGAGCCTTGTTGGAACAGAAACGAATGAATAGAAAAGAACTTATCCATCTTTTACATTTTTCTGGACTTAACAGTTCAACACCGAATAGAGAAATCGGTTATGGGGTGCCACAAACATCACGTATGTCTTTAGAACATTAGCGATCACTAAAAAGCCGGAAAGTCTTTGGATTCGATGTCTACTTTTAGAAACTGTTTTTAATTTTCAATCTGCCCCAGCATTTCCGCCAACTCGGGCATTCCTTCAGCGGCGCGCTTACGGATAAGCGTCAACGGATTGCGGATACCACGTGTATCCGGATCACCCGGATCAACCACATAGAGCGGAATTTCAGGTCGCACATAACGCACCAACGAAGCCGCCGGATAGACTGCAAGCGACGTGCCGACCACGATCATCAGATCGGCCGTAGCAGCAATCTCCGCCGCCCGTTCGAACATCGGCACCGCCTCGCCGAAGAAGACAATGTGGGGTCGTAAGAGAGCTCCATCGGAAGCCAACGCATCGAGCGGCTGTCTCCACCCTTCGATCGGCACAATCAGATCGGGATCTCGCGAAGAGCGCAGACAAGTCAATTCGCCATGCAGATGCGTAACGTGGGTCGAACCGGCACGTTCATGCAGGTTATCGACATTCTGTGTAACCACCTCCACCTCGAAATATTTTTCAAGCCCCGCAATCGCCAGATGACCGGCATTCGGTTGCGCAGCCAACATCTCGCGACGCCGCGTATTGTAGAATTCGATGACCGTAGCCCGATTTGTGGCCAAAGCTTCGGGGGTACAGACATCCTCAATGCGATAATTCGCCCACAATCCATCGGAATCCCGAAAGGTGGCCAGTCCACTATCGGCACTCACTCCTGCTCCGGTAAAAACAACCAATTTTTTCATTCTTTTTTGCCTCTTATTGTCAACCATACCGGAATACAGACTGCGACAATGGTCATGAGTTTAACCAACGCACCAGTCAATCCAACGACAAGCGGTTTTCCATCGGAAACAACCCGACGAATGTCCGGCATGAAGATGAGCAATATCATAATCAAGCTCAATATCCAGACATAAAGACGGTCTTTTGACGAGGATTCGGGCTCTTCATCGAGCACAAAAGCCGTTTTTCGATCGGGCTGCACCGATGCCCAGATGCCCAACGCCCATCCGAACGCCACGCATCCTGCGGCAACCAAACCACGCGACAAAGCGCGAGATGCCGTTTCGGAGTCGGCTTTCAGCAACAAAAAGTTAACACCAAAAGCCAACACCCCAACCACGGGCAGCCACCACCACCACCGACTGCGGATAAATTGAGGCCAACTCTCCAACGAGCCGACCGTGGTAATCTTACTCCATATTTTTTGAATCATCTGCTTGATTGAATGTATGGTTTAACGCTGTATTACGACCTACGCGGCCTCCGCGGCGCAGTGCCTCGGCTATGATCCATTGCAATTGGCCGTTGATCGACCGAAATTCATCGGCCGCCCACGCCTCCAACGCCTCCATAGTCGCCGCATCGACTCGCAGCACAAAACTCTTATTTTTCTCTTTTTCGGCCATTTTAATGGTGTAAAGTTCCGGCATTCACCACCGGTTGCGCAGCCTCATCGGCACAAAGAACTACCAGCAAATTGCTGACCATAGCTGCTTTGCGCTCCTCATCAAGTTCCACAACTTTTTCATCGGAGAGCCGCCTAAGTGCCATATGCACCATCGAAACCGCCCCCTCGACAATCTTTTCTCGCGCCGCGATAATCGCATCGGCCTGCTGACGGCGCAACATGACAGCCGCAATTTCGGGCGCATAGGCCAGATAGTTGATACGCGCTTCGATCACCTCGATACCTGCCATGGCGAGTCGCTCGTTGAGCGTTCGTTCCAACTCATCGTTGATCTGATCGCTGTTCGAACGCAACGTCAACTCTTCGCCTTCGACACCGGCACTATCATAGGCATAACAACCAGCCACCTGTCGCAATGCCGCATCGCTCTGCACTCCGACAAAATTTTCGAGAATGGTCATACGCGCCGATGCCGAAACGCCTGTTTGTCCCGCTACGGTCGGCGAGTCAATTTCGAAAACTGCCTTGTAAATATCATCGCGCTTGATCCGCCACACCAAAACCAGCCCGATGAGGATCGGATTACCCGTCTTGTCGTTGACCTTGATCGGATCGACATTGAGGTTGCGCGCACGCATTGAGATCTGCTTGGCCGACATGAAGGGGTTGACCCACCAAAGCCCCGTATCGTAGAACGTACCGCGGTAGTTGCCGAAAAAGACCATCACACGCGCCTCGTTAGGCTCCAACAACATGAACCCGCCGAAACTCACCAGCGCGCAAAGTACCGCAAAAATACCGCCCAAAATAAGTCCTGTACCGCCAACCTGTTCGTTCGATTCGCGAACTCCTCCGGCCACAATCAAGTAGATACCTCCGGCCAAAACCAGCAATGAGAGCGCAAGAGCCAGAAAACCGCCCGCCTTCCAACCCTTGTAGGTGTAGTTTTTATTCTCCATAATTTGTGATATTAAAATGATATCACAAATATAATAAAATATGAAATAGATTGTGTCCGATTCTTCCGATTTTTTTTCTCATCAGGCGCATCGATCCTTCGGAGAGCGACAAAAAGAGAACAAATCCGTTTTTTTCACTATCTTTGACAGTCTAAAAAAACAGAATCACGCATGCAGGAAACATTCGACATCTTCTTGATCGTCATGTCCGTGACGGCCGCCGGCGTCTTCGTAGCACTCCACTTTTTCGAGGCCGGTTACGGCTACCTTTTCGACCGCCGTTACGGCCCCCCTGTCCCCAACAAAATCGGCTGGGTTTTGATGGAGTCACCCGTATTCGTGGCGATGTGCATTTTGTGGGCCGCCTCCGACCGCACGTGGGAGGTCGCTCCGTTGGTGCTCTTCGGATTGTTTCAGACCCATTATCTCCAACGCGCTTTTCTTTTTCCGCTGATGATGCGCGGAGATTCGAAAATGCCACTGGGAATCGTGGCGATGGGGATGCTCTTCAACACGCTCAACGCGATGATGCAGGGCGGTTGGATCTTCTACGTGGCTCCGGCAGACTACTACGCGGATTGGTTCTCGCGACCCTACATTTATATAGGCAGCGTACTCTTTTTAGGCGGCATGTTTATCAACCTGCAATCGGACTACATCATCCGCCACCTGCGTAAACCGGGCGACACACGTCACTATATTCCACACGGCGGCATGTTTCGTTATGTGTCATCAGCGAACTACTTCGGCGAATTGTTGGAGTGGATCGGATTCGCCGTGGCAGCTTGGTCGTGGGCCGGTGCGGTATTCGCATGGTGGACGTTTGCCAACCTCGCTCCGCGTGCCGCATCGCTTTATCGCCGTTACGAAAAGGAGTTCGGCTCCGAGTTCACAGCACTCAAACGTAAAAAAATCATACCTTTCATCTACTGATCGACATGTCAGAACTATTTACACCCTATAAATTAGGGCCCATCACCCTCCGTAATCGCACGATTCGTTCGGCGGCATTCGAGTCTATGGGCCAAAATTTTGGCCCCACCGAGCAGCTCAAAGCCTATCATACGGCGGTAGCTCGTGGCGGAATCGGGATGACCACGTTAGCCTACGCTGCGGTATGTCGCAGCGGACTCTCTTTCGAGAAACAGCTATGGCTTCGCCCTCAGATCGTCCCCGCGCTGCATGAGATCACCGATGCTATTCACCGCGAAGGGGCGGCAGCAGCGATTCAGATTGGCCATTGCGGCAATATGACCCACTTCACCACCGCCGGACAGATACCGATCGGTGCATCGACCGGATTCAACCTCTACGCATACACCCCCGTGCGCGGCATGCGTCGTTCGGAGATCGAGCAGGTCGCCAAAGATTTCGGCAAGGCGGTCTACACGGCGCACGATGCGGGGTTCGACAGCGTGGAGGTGCACGCCGGACACGGGTATCTGATCTCGCAGTTTCTATCTCCCTACACCAACCACCGGCACGATGAATATGGCGGTTCGCTCGACAACCGGATGCGATTCATGCGGATGTGTTTAAACGAGGCTCTCGAAGCCGCGGCACAATGCGGAATGGCCCTCACCGTCAAGCACAATATGTATGACGGATTCAAGGGCGGCATCGAGATCCCCGAAAGCATCGAAATCGCCCGCGAAATCGAAAAAATGGGGGTAAACGCAATGGTGCTCTCCGGTGGATTCGTATCGAAAGCTCCGATGGCCGTCATGCGCGGTCTGATTCCGATCTATACGATGAGCTACTACTCTCCGTGGTGGTTGCGTTACTTCATCCGTTGGTGCGGTCCCTTTATGATCCGTCAGTTCCCCTTCGAAGAGTGTTATTTTCTCGAAGATGCCAAAAAATTCCGTGCAGCCCTCAAACTGCCGTTGATCTATGTCGGCGGATTGGTCAGCCGCGAGGGAATTGACAAGGTTCTCAATGCCGGATTCGAGTTGGTGCAGATGGCTCGCGCTTTGGTGAACGACACCGATTTTGTCAATAAACTCAAAGCCGGCGATAGCTCCGTGCGTAGCGGTTGCGACCACCGCAACTACTGCATCGCACGGATGTATTCGGTCGATATGAAGTGCTGCAAAGCATGCGATAACCTACCGCGAAAGATCCGCGAAGAGCTAAATCGACTACCATGAAACGAGGAGCAATCATACCCCGCAGCGCGTGGGCGTTAGTGACGGGAGCCGGTTCGGGCATCGGGCGTTGTTACGCACTCCGATTGGCCGCTCTGGGCTATAATTTGGTGCTGGTAGGCAACGGCCGCGAGGCTCTCGAAACGGTCGGCCGTGAGATTTCGGAACGCGACATTTTGACGATCCCATTGGATTTGGCACAAATTGGCGCAGCGCAAACACTCTTCGAAGCGACCGAGTCGGCCGGAGTCAAGATTGATGTTGTCATCAACAATGCCGGTATCTTCTCATTCTGCGATCTACTCGCCACACCGCCCGAACGTATCGAGCGGATCATCCTGCTGCACGACTTGACGAACACCCAACTCTGCCAACTCTATGCCTCCGATATGGTTCGCCGCAAGGTGCACGGATACCTGCTCAATATGTCCTCCTATTCGCTGTGGATGCCTTTTCCGGGGTTAGCCCTATACAGTGCATCGAAGGCCTACCTACGCAGTTTTTCGATCGCCTTTGCCAAAGAGGTCAGCCAACACGGAATTCGCGTGACGGCGGTTTGTCCGGCCGGTGTCGCCACCGATCTCTATGGGCTCTCGCCGCGTTGGCAACGAATTGGCAAACGCCTCGGTGTGCTGATTACCCCCGACAATTGTGCACAGCGCGGCCTACATGCCATGTGGCACGGACGGCGGTGTATCGTCCCCGACTGGTGGAACCGGATCTGGATTCCGTTCTGCAAAGCGATGCCGATGTGCGTAATCCGACCGATCCGTAAATTCACCATGAAATTTCAGAAATAATGAAACAACCGATAAAAAACGTAGTATTCGATCTGGGCGGCGTGTTGGTCGATCTGGACATCAACCGATGCCGCGCGGCTTTCGTCAAATTGGGGATGCAAGCCATCGCTGAACTCATCAACCCCTACTATCCGGCCGAGATGATCGGACAACTCGAACACGGATTGATCTCTTTCCACGAAGCATGCGATCAGATGCGACAGATCGCCGCCACTCCCGATGTTACCGATGAACAGATTTCGTGGGCATACGGCGAATTCCTATTAGGCGTGCCCACCCAAAAGATGCGCCAGATAGAGGCGTTGCGCAAACGGGGCATCCATACCTACGTCTTGTCAAACAACAACCCCTCGTCAATGCTCTTCATCCGGCAGATGTTCACCACAGACGGACACACAATGGAGGATTATTTCGATGATCTATACCTCTCCTATCAGCTCAAAGAGTTAAAACCTTCCGAAGCAATCTTCCGAAAGATGATCGAACAATCGGGGATGCAGCCCGAACAAACGCTCTTCATTGACGATGGCCAGAGAAATGTAGATGCTGCCCTCGCCCTCGGATTTCAGGTCTACAAACCCGAACCGTTTGAGGATTTCGGACACCTGTTCGAAAATTTAATAGAGGCCTAACTCAATCTATTTTTGCATAAAAATTTGCCAGAAAAGAAAAAGCAGTTATCTTTGCACCTCGAAACAAGCCATTAGCCTGGAAGTTTGATCCTCATCAATCCATCAGAAACAACCGGCTTGGATCGAATACAACGGGGTGTAGCGCAGTCCGGTTAGCGCACCTGCTTTGGGAGCAGGGGGTCGTGGGTTCGAATCCCGCTACCCCGACAGTTGAAAACCAACCACTTACAGCGATGTAGGTGGTTGTTTGTTTTTGGGGCGTACATACAATTTGCATACAACTTCGGCGATTTTTTGGTTTTACCCTTGCCGTAATCTGGCCGTTGTTGCACCTCTATGTGTTGCATCCGTCGAGGTACGCACCTACAAAAACAACCGCCCAAATAGGCGGTTGTGTGGTTGGTATAGATTGGCTCGAATGTCAGAGCACGGCGGCGGATTGGCGGATCTTCTGCAAAATGGCGGATAATCGGCTGTCTTTGGTGGCGGTCTGTATATTGTATCGGGTTTGCATATTGATCCAGAAAATAGCCTCAATTCCGAGAGCAGCCTCCAGCATAATAGCAAAGGTTGTCGATATTGGGCGTTTGCCGTTGGCGATCTCATTCAATGCTGTGTACTGAATACCGACGACTTCGGCGAATTTACGTTGCGAAATACCACGAACCACCAACTCCTCTTTGAGAACTTCCCCCGGATGAGTAGGTTCGTAGGGGGTCAAATCGTTCATCCCGAATATTTTTTTCTCTGTTGCCATAGTCGTTTATTTGTAGTGGTTGCTAATATCTAAAATCAAACAGACCGTTATTATCTCTTGTCCTTGTACTTCTCGAGCCGTGAATTCAAGCCGGTATTTTGAATTGAACCGTACCGAGGATATTCCGACCTTATCGCCCGTTAAAACCTCATAGTTAAGCGAATGATGTTGATAGAGTGCTTCGATGCTCGAAACGGCTATCAGCTTGTCTATACAACGCCGATATGCTTTTACGATTTCGGGTTGATAATGGTGCTTTTTATTACTACACTTACCCAATTCGTATAGTTCCTGTAAATATTCCTTGTCGAATTGTATAAACATCACTTTATTATTTCTGATGCAAATATAGTGCTTATTCTTATAATTCACAAAAAATGTGAATATATTTCTTTGTTTGTGTTGGGGATTACTGCTTTTCTGTGATCTCTAACACCGTGCCGCACTTCGGGCAACGAATTGTATTTCCCGATGCCGGTGCGGTTACTCTTTCTTGAATCCGATCGGGGTGCGTTCTTTGGCGATCGTTGCGGGCTTTACGGAGAGTTCAGCGATTGCCAGATAGATGTTATCAATATCTCTGCGTACATCCTCCGATAAGTCATTTACGGCCTCCATATTCTCTTCGTCGTTATGCTCTAATAGTTGCAATTTGGGGCGGATTTCAGCTAATTCTGCCGTTATTTGCGAGCCGGCGCCGTTGTATTATATTTTCAAAACCGCCTCCTTGTGCTACAAAGCAAGGAGGCGGTTTGAATGATATGCCGTTAATTCTATTGACAGTTTGCTAAAAAGCGTACATAGCGCGATAATATGCCCCGCCGCTACCACTGTCATTTTTGGAGGCCCAAGAATAGCGGTTGCCATCAAGACCTACATGTTCAGATACCTCTATGAAATACGCATAATTCTGCCCCCAATCAGTTGATGTCCAATAATATACAACAAACACTCCATGTTCCTCTAATATTTCATCTCCGCCGGCGGCGGCAAGTTTAGCGTTAAATTTTGAACGAGCGACCGGGTCTTTTTCTGTTACATTATTGCCGTTAAAAGCTCTAATTATCATATGCCACTCATATACTGAGGGAAGATACCATACGCCACGAGTGTTGGCGGAATATGTGGTAGTAGAGGGATTCATTTTGTGAACCCACTTAAAAGGCGGGTAATCGCTAAAATCATCATCACGTTCTTTGATTTTTGCCATATTCACCAAACCATTATACTTATCATTCGCGGATGTTTCATCAGCCGGTCCCCAGATCGTAAAGTTGCTACTCTCATTCAAACTCACGATCTTGCCGTGTGTACCCATACCGTTCATCGGATTGTCGAGATCGACCACAATGCCTATCGGGCGTGTACCGCTTTTAACCGTTTTATCTTCATTGAATGTAACATTAGGGTCAGGATAATAATCACCAATCTTGTATGCCTGTTCCGTTGTGATCTCTCCGTTGTCGTTGGTGGTCCAGTCGGTAATGTCACTTTCAGAAATAGTGACCGTTGCACGCGCAATGGTAACTGTGTAGAGAAAACTCTTGCCACCCTCAAAGGCGGTTGTTCCTGATGGAAGTGATGCGGTAAAGGTTTTAATAGCGGGAACATTAAATTTTAATTTCACATCGGCAACATTGTTTTGAGGAATAACAATTGCCTCTGCCATACGTTGGCTGGCATCTGCGGGGTTTACCGTTTGCGGAACGCTTATCTCCGCTGCCGTTGTTGGGTTAGTAATCGCTCCGGTCAGCAGGTTGCAGTCGGCTTGGGGCGAAGTGCCTGCCAAGGCAACCGTAACATTCGCTATGTCGGCAGCCGTCAAGCCGTCACCAGCTTGAATGGTGAGTTTCACCTTGGCAAGGCGGTGGGCAAACTGAAATGGCACACTTGGGTTGCTCTTGCTCTGATTGGGAACCTTTGCCGTCATCAGGTCGATCGCCGGCAGAGAAGTTTGGTTGGACGTATTTATCTTATATACACCATCGGCAGTGGTCGCCGAGTAGGGATAGTAAGCATAGAAGTCCACCGAGCCACTTGGCGGAAAATAGATAGATTCAGATGTGTTGGTAGGGCTGAATGTACCCGTTTTACCTGACGCAACAACATGATAAGAGATGTTCGCGGCTCCGTCCACGATACTTGCTCCCGTGAGCGAGGTTGCGCCTGCCTGCGTCATATAGATACCTATCTTGTCGTTTGCCGCCCACTCAGCACCCGAAGCACGGGTGATGGCTGCTTTGCTAAACTGTGCTGCCGTGCGGTCAGCCTGCAATGCGGTATCCTCTTGGCTGCACCCTGCGAACAGAGTAGCCGCAAGTGCTATGTATAATATCTTTTTCATATTCTTATTATTAATTTGCTATAATACTTCCTCCGTTTACGACTGTCCAATCTGTTATCGTGCCAGTAAGTGTACTTCCTATCGGTGTATTTACATTTCCGCTAAGGGTCATCGGCTGCTGCTTATTGGTGTTAAATGCGGCAAGTTGTGAAGTGATGTCGCTTACAATTTGCTGAGACCGTCCGTCATTGAATACAATGTTTAGTGTCAATGTTTGTGATGTTCCGGTAGTGCCCAACAGGCGCACCCAAGCAGTCAGTTTTTTTGCTGTACGAGTAAACAGCGGCATAACGGTGACAGCACCACCTTGCGGTGTATTTGTCACGCAGTTCCACGCTCCGGCAATGCCTCCGAGGGTGGCAATGACGTATTTGATTCGCTCGGGGTCGCCCTCGGCAATGGTCAGGTCAAAATGCAAATCGCGTATAATCTGTTGCATCACCACGGTTGCTGTGTGGTCTTTGTCTTTCTCGATCTCGGTAGTAACTGTGCCGAAGAATTGGTATCCGGGCAGCGCAGCGATGTTGCGGCTTTCGGTGGCAGACCTTGGCACGCTGCTGTTGATGTCAATATTACCTTCGGTGGCAACGCTTACCACGGTGCCGTTGAGAGTGATTTTATCAGCCGTGCTGTAGAGATTTAGTGTATAAATTCCCGGATCTAAGAGATTGGGATACTCTACCGTAGAACCGCTGAGGGTTACTTTGGCGCCGGCACTCTCGGCTGTGTAATTTACAGGGACAGGCACATCTGCGGTGCGGTTTGTCCAGTTTACGTACAGGGTCAATTTGCCCTGTGTGGGGTGGTCGGTGTCGTAGATATCCACCCTGTTACATCCTACCGCCACCACCGCTAATAATAGATATAGTATCTTTTTCATTTTTTCTGAAATTTCTACCTGCTGTGCAGGCTATGATTAAATAGATGAATTATTAAAAAGCGAAAACCGCACGAACGTTGTTCTGTAAGCTCTTGGAGTGATTTACAATTTTTCCTTCGAAAATATTGATTATTCCGTATACATCTCCGGATTCCGTCGACGACCAGTAGCGACCCTCCAATTGTACTGCGCTTGTAACACCTACCAAAGCCGCATCCACTACTGTTTTTTGCTGGTAAAGAGTCATTAGCTCATTGATTGCAGGAAAATACCATCCTGCACCTTGATCTACACACCATTGATAAGCAGGAAAAGGTTTCCAGCCACTACTATTTGCAATAAATTTCGCAATAGCATCTGTATTTGCACGACCATCGCTCATAGATGTTGCGCCATAATTTCCCGCCCAGTCACACCATGCCAAGTTGGTTCCCACCTTCAAACTCACTATTTTGCCATGAGTGGCATTGTCAGGATCCACCCAGAAGACCACGCCCATGGCAGTAGCGGCATTGGTTGGGTCGGGATAATAGTCGCCAACATTGTATATCTTTTTAAAGTTGTAAATCTCTGTCTTTCCGGCACTAAGGCTGACATCGGTTGTCAAGGTTCCCGACAGAAAAGATTTATCTCCTGCGATGCTGAACATTCTTGTGCCGGAAGCGAGCGTCTGAGCCGGAACAAGGGCACGGAAAGTGTAGTTTGTGGTGTAATCGGCATCGCTCAGCTGTTCCAAGCGGAACATCTTTATCGTCTGCTTTTCAGCCCCACCGTTTGATGTTATTCCACTGCTCAAATTTCCTGTGGCGGCAGTGCTGCAACCCAATAGGCTCACACTTGATGCGTTATACCCCTTTCCAACACTAAGCTGCACCATTGCCAACTGATGTGCAAAGGTGAGCGGTATCGAAGTAGTGGCAGAACCCACGTTTTTGGTCGTGTTGGAGAATAATATATCTGAGCCGTTGTAGTTGGCTTTTGCACTCTGGTCGGTCGCAATATTAAATGTGATATGGGTAGGATCGGTTGCCGCTGCATCATAAGGATAGTAGGCATAGAAATCCAGTTGATCGCCATTAGCGGAATATGTAGGATTTGCCGGTGTCCACTTTTGGGTGGCGGCTGAGTAGGTCAGCACCTCATTGTGGATATAGTTGTCTGCTACGGCAAGCTCTGCCGTAGCTCCTGCGGCGTGACGCACGGCATAAAGACCGATTTTATCGCCATCTTCCCAAGTGGTCTTAAATGCGGCATCGGTGGCAGCGCGTGTCTGCGGAGCAATGCCCATCTCAAATTGTAACGGTTTGTTGCCGTTCTCCTGCGGTTCGGTCGCCTCTTTGTCGCACCCGGCAAACAGAGCTGCCGCAAGTGCCATAAATAGTATAATCGGCAAAACGAAAACTCCACTCTGAAATTCGATAATCTCAAGAAAAATTTTGAAATAACGACATAATCGGGCATATTTAAGGGGTATCTAAACAGTATTTAGATGCCCCTTAAATTTTGTTTAATCTGGAACTTGTATTTTTTTTGCTGTAAATTGGGGTATTATAGCCTTTTTATACGCAATGCTAAAACAGCCTTGCTTGTTGCTTGACCTCATAGTTGCACACCATCCACTCCTCCTGCCGGCGGCGGCCACTCTTGGACGCAGTGATGGTGCGCTCTACTCGGTGGATAATCCATCCGTTATTGTTGGCGGCCTGCTCGATAGGGTTATACGGGAACATCGTGAGCATGAATTTACTCTTGACACTCGACAGCAATTCAAGCAGCTCCGCCATGCAATGGTCGTTGAACGTCCCCTCGTAGTGGCCGCAGTCGCTGTTGATGTATGGAGGGTCAACGAAATGGAAGGCGTCCGGCGAGTCGTAGCAGGCAATCACATCGAGGGCGTTGCGGTTCTCAATAGTCACGCGGTTAAGCCGGGCGCATAGCCCTTCGGTAAACTCATCCTTGGCGTTACGCAATTTTTTTGGCATTCCGCCGCCGAAGTCATATCCGAATGACCCATCCATCATTGAGGCAAAGGACGTTTTGCACAATGTCCATACTGCCCACGCTCGCTGCACAGGTGTGTAGAACTGCGGATAAGCATTGATGTGAGCTGCCTCAGCATGCACGTCACGGCTATGTAGCGTCTTGTCGATCTCCGCCTTGAGATCGCGGTAGCAGATCTGTGCGCACCAATAAAAATTGGTTAGTTCCATATTGATGTCGTTGATGATTTCAGCCTCCGCTGGGCGTTTGGCAAAGAGGACGGCTGCGCCGCCGCAGAATGCCTCGGTGTAAAGGCGGTGCTCGGGAATGAGCGGCAAAATGTGCTTGAGCAACGTTTGTTTGCCGCCATAATAGGTGATTGGTGTTCTCATATTTTGATTTATTTGGTTTAATTACTACATTTGTGACCTCCACAAAAAATAATAGGTGCAGACACACCGCAAGGCCTTGGCCTCTGCCGTGGTGTGTCTGCACCTTTACTATTGCCCGAAGTGGAGATTCGGCGATAGAGGCGGAGGCCTTTTTGCCTCCGCTTGCGTTTACCCCCCCCCAGTTGGGAAGAGCATGGCTCTACTATTTATCGTCTGCTTTGTCATACGCGCTCCAATTCGATGACATTGGCAAACGGCACCATGTTTGGATCATCATGATCCATATAGACCTCAAAGGCCTCATTATTAGCGACCGTCACCTCCAACTCCGCATAGTCTGTGTAATTGTTGTAGATGTCTGCAATCTTGGCAAACGTACCGACCACCGCACCGCCCTTGCGGATCTGTACATCTCTGGCCAGATAGTCGGCCTTGTAATTTTGCGTGTTAACAAACTGGCGTACCTTGTACGTGCCGCCAGTGGCCAGCGTGAGCGTCATTGACGGATAGCCACTGCCTGTGGCGTTACTCTTGTATAGGTAGTTTTTGAGCGCATAATCCGGATAGCGGCCGCTGTTGTCACCAGTAACCGTGCCCACGTTAGCGGCACCCGGAGTGGATAATGCCTTATTAAAGGTATAGGATCCGATCACATCGCCAGCAGTGTCATAGATAGAGCCGGTTAGATTGCCTGATCCAATGCGGATTACCGTCACGCCGTTGTCCGCGTCGTACATGCCACCATAGCCCGGATTAGCACCGTTGTACGAGTTATACGTATGGCCGAGCGATAGGATCGCCTTGACCGCGGTGGGCTGTGGCTGCTCCTCCTCATAGGTCAGTGACTTGGTGGCTGTGATCGTTGCATTGGCTGTCGAGGTGGCCGTAATGGTCACCGTACCGGCCGCGGTAAAGGTCACAAGACCGGCCGCACTCACCGTGGCGATCTGCTGGTCGCTGCTACTCCAAACAACGCCCTGCTGTGTCGTGTCGACAGGCGCATAGGTAACAGCCAACTGCGCCGTCATGCCGTCCAACGCTCCAGAGATCGACAAGCCGGTCAAAGCGATCACGGTCGGCGTCTTGACGCAGGTCACTGCAATGCTGTCGACGATCGTCGCATCGGCTGTTGAGCGCACGCTGATCGTAGCGCTACCGTCCGCGATGACCGTCACAAGGCCGGATGCGCTCACCGTGGCCACCTGCTCATTGGTGCTGCTCCATACGATGCCGCGCTGGCTGGTGTCGGCTGGTGTGTAAGCAACGGACAGTTGAGCGCTGTCGGTGATCGTTGACGGCTTTTCGGTGATCGCGATGCCGGCAACAACGATCGGAGCGGTCATTGCGTCGATGCGCGCCAACAACGACGCCTTGAGGTCGCCCGGCTTGAGTTGCGCCACAAAGTAACGTGCATCGGCCTGCTCGATCGCCTTACGGTCGGCGGACTTGGCGTATACGGTTGTGCCGACGGTGTAGGTCGGCGCCTCATACTTGGCCACATAGCGCTCGGCAACCTCCGCCAGCCTGCTATCAAAATTGACGTTAAACATCGTCTTGTCGGCGTTAATGCTCAAGCCTACAACCTTGTCGTCCACCGTCAGCGTCTGCATAGCCCCCGAAGCACAAAAAGTCAACTCCGGGAAGCGAAAATCCTTGCCCAATGGCACATAGACGTAAAACGTCGCCGTTGTGCCGCTGACTACCTTTTTGATCTGTAATCCGCGCTGCATCGCCCAATACTCATAGAACTCATCGCGGCAGGCAAACCAAATACTGTCGTCGCCAGCCTTGCCATAGTTGTCGTAGTAGTGTGTTAGCAGGTTGATCGCCGTCTGACTGGCCGTGTGGCAGCCGCAATGCAGCCAGATGCGCTCGGCTGCCGCCTTTGACATCTCGGCGGTGACGGTCGAGATGTAGACATCCGGCTCGGCCGGAAATAGCCGGTAAGCAAAGCACTTGTAGAGGTTGAGATCGGCCGACATCGGGTATTGATAGCCATAAGAACGACTAAAGCCCATAACCCAATCGTCATAGAGCAACATCGCAGTATCATACGCGGTATTACCGTTTGGTTCCGAGCCTAATTTACAACCGACACCCAGATGCTCGCGGATCGCTGCTTGGCTCTCGGCAAGTCCGAGGAGTAGCTGATCTACATCGGTAGTGCCGTACTTGGCCGGGTCAACGTCGTGCACCGATATGCCATAGCCGTAGTCAAGCATCTCCCGCAAGTCCTGCCATTTCAAATAGTAGTTAAACCGCCAATCATTGGCCGTGTTGCCTTTATCGACACGAATTGGGTCAGTGCCACTCAGATACGTGCCATAAGTCCATATCGACGACTCAACGCGGAATCGACGGTCATTGCCACAGCCATCGGTTGTGCAGAGCGTATGTCCCAATGCTGGCTGAATGGTAGTCGGCCAGTCCTCGGCATCGTACTGCTCTTTATGGTAGGGGTTAGAGTACGCGATCGGTCTATTGTTTATCGCTGCAAAAATCGCCGAATAGTCCTGTCCGTGCGTGTCATCCATGGTAAAACTGACAAGCGCCTGTTTGTTAAACTTGAGCGGCGGCACGGATAGCGTCAGCGCAGCGGCCTGCTCGGTGGTGGCGCACTCGACAGCAAAGGTCGTTACGATGCCCGATCGGCCATTGCCAGCGGCCTCGGCAAGGTCAGCCTGCAACTGCTCGATCTGCGTATCTTTGGCCGTCACCTGTGCTGTCAGCGTGGCAACCTCAGCCTGTGCGGCTGTAAGTTGAGCCTGCAAGGCTGCAACCTGTTGTTGGGCGGCCGTGAGGCTGGCCTGTGCAACCGTCAACTGCGCTTGCAGAGCGGCCTTGTCGGTCGTGGCGGTTGAGAGGTCGGCTGTTAATCGGTCGACATCGGACTGCAACGAGGTTACGCGCCCCTGTGCGGTGGCGAGGTCGGAGGTGAGCACGGCGATCTGGCGGCGCAAGTCCGACACGTCCGTGTCACCCAGCACGATGTAGGGTGTCTGCACCTCCACTTGCATCGTCGGTGCCGAGGGTATCTCAATCGTGGTGTTAATAGTTAGCCGGGTCATAGTCTACAAACTCGATTTGGGTGTCATAATGTTT